>DASPKB010000407.1:0-5280 GCA_035628315.1 Gemmatimonadales bacterium
ATCCGCAGCTCATCGAGCACCCGTGCCGTGAGGGTGTGCGGGTCCGCGTGGACGAAATCGGGGTCGCGGGCGCCTCCGGCAAAGGCGGTGAGCAACACCTGGCCGGAGGGAGCACGTCCCGGGAACACCGTGGACGAGAAGATCACGCCTAGCACCCGGCGCCGTTCTACTTCGGGGGTGAGAAAGCCAAAGCCGTCGAGCGGATGGGGCACCTGCTCGCCGGCGAAGCCAAGGGCGAGGACGGCGACCGGTGGATGAATGATGCTGCTCAGAGTGGCGAGCCGCTCCCCGCCGGTCACATCCAGGTCGATGTCATCAAGCGCGTGGGCCGGCGCGGCATAGATCACCGCGTCGTACTGCTCCGGGCTCTGGAACGCCGCGCCTACCGTCCAGCCTCGCGTCCCGGTGCGGATCTGGGTGACCGGAGCCCGAAGGCGCAGCTCCGCCGCGAGCTCCCGGGCGAGGGCATCGGTGAGCTCCTGCAGACCATTCCGAAAGGAAACCAGTCCACCGCTCGCTGCCTGACCCTGGCCGGGCTCACGCTGCGCCTTGGCGTTCTTGAGGTAGGCTTTCATGACGGAACCGTGGGCCCGCTCCAGCGCCTGCAGCTGGGGCAACGCGTGCCTGATCGAGAGCTGCTCGGGATCGCCGGCGAAGGTGCCCGCTACGAACGGGTTCACCACGTAATCGAGAACTTCCTGGTTGAACCGCCGGCGGACGAATGCCGCAACGCTCTCGTCTACCGGCGAATCTCCGGTCTCCACCAAGGGCTCTCCGAAGACGGCCAGCTTGGCCGAATTGGTGAGCAGGCGTGAGGTGAGCAACTCAGCCGGAGTGAGCGGAAGCCGGACCAGCTTTCCACGGCGCACGATGTACCGGTTCCGTACCTCGGGTGAGGCGTGGACCAGAGAGCCCTCCAGCCCGAGCTCCTTTACCAGACTCGCTGTGGCCGCAGACGGCGCGGACATCGAGTTGGGCCCCAGCTCGACCAGGTATTCCCCCTTCCTCTCCGAGCGGATGACGCCGCCGGCCCGGTCGGAAGCTTCGTAGACGACAACACTGGTCCCCCGCTGCTTGAGATAGTAGGCAGCGGTCAGGCCAGTGATGCCGGCACCGATTACGGCTACCGATGCCATGCGGCCTTGAGTGCGCTCTCCAGCAGGTCCAGCTCCCGCTCGCCGTGAGCGGCTGAGGTAAACGCGGCCTCGAACTGAGAAGGTGGCAAATAGACGCCGGCCTCGAGAAGGGCGTGAAAGAAGCGGCCGTACGCGGCGCGATCCGCTTGCTTCGCCTCGGCGAAGCTGCGCACCGGCGCGTCGGTGAAGAAGGGAGTGAGCATGGTTCCGGCTCGCTGTACCGTAACCGGCACGCCGGCCCGCTCCGCCGATCCCGTGATCAACGTTGCCGCCTGCTCGCTCCAGTCCGCGGCCCGGTGCCAGAGGCTCGGGTCATCGTTCAACAAATCGAGGGTGGCAAGACCTGCCGCCATAGCGACCGGATTTCCCGAGAGGGTTCCCGCCTGGTACACCGGGCCCGCCGGAGCGATCATCTCCATCAGATCGCGTCTCCCGCCATAAGCTGCGGCCGGAAGCCCACCGCCTACGACTTTCCCTACACAGGTGATGTCGGGCTGGATCCGATAGAGGGCCTGCGCGCCCCGGGGGTGCACTCGCCAGCCGGTCATCACTTCGTCGAAGACCAGAAGCGCTCCATAGTGCCGGGTAACGGTGCGGAGACCCTCGAGAAATCCGGGTACCGGCGGCACCACACCCATGTTGCCCGCTACGGGCTCCACCAGCACCGCGGCAATCTCGGCTCCTCGCGCGGAGAAGAGAGCCTCTACTCCAGCGAGGTCGTTAAAGCTGAGGACCAGGGTGTCGGCCACGGTCTCCGGAGTAACTCCCGGTGTTTCCGGCAGACCGAGCGTTGCCACGCCGGATCCTGCGGCCGCGAGCAATGCATCTGCGTGGCCGTGATAGCAGCCGTCGAACTTGATGATTAGCCTGCGCCCGGTCGCAGCCCGGACCAGCCGCACGGCGCTCATCAGTGCTTCGGTCCCGGAGCTGACGAAGCGCACCATCTCCATCGCCGGAAAGGTGGCCACCACGCGCTCGGCCAGGCGGATTTCCAGCTCGGTGGGCGCCCCGAAGGTGGTGCCCTGGCGGGTCGCTTCCACTACCGCAGCCACTACGTCGGGATGAGCGTGCCCCAGGATCAACGGTCCCCACGAGAGCACCAGGTCCACGTAGCGGTTGCCGTCGGCATCGATCAGGACCGGGCCCTCGCCCCGGACAATGAACCGCGGGGTTCCCCCGACTCCCTTGAATGCCCGCACCGGACTGTTCACTCCACCGGGCAGCACTCGCTGAGCTTGGGCAAACAGCTGTTCCGACACGGTCGTGGTCCCTGGCTCTACGCGAAGGTCGGTCACTCTCCGTCTCCCCCCCTGAGCCACAGAGCCGCATCCTTGGCGTGGTAGCTGATGATCGCATCGGCCCCAGCCCGGCGCATCCCGGTGAGCGCCTCGAGCACCACCCGGCACTCGTCAATCCACCCCTGCCGGGCTGCAGCTTTGACCATCGAGTACTCGCCGCTCACGTTGTAAGCCACCAGCGGCAGCTGGGTGCGCTCGCGCACCGCGCGCACCACGTCGAGGTAGGCTAGCGCGGGCTTCACCATCAAGAGGTCCGCTCCTTCCGCCTCGTCCAGAGCAGCCTCCAGAAGGGCCTCGCGAAGGTTAGCCGGATCCATCTGATACTGCCGACGGTCGCCGAAAGCCGGCGCGCTGTCCGCCGCCTCCCGGAATGGCCCATAGAAGCCGCTGGCGTACTTGACCGCATAGCTCAGTATGGCGGTGTCGGAATTGCCGGAAGAATCCAGCGAGGATCGAATCGCCGCCACCATTCCGTCCATCATCCCGCTCGGCGCGACGATGTCGGCACCGGCCTGCGCGTGGCTGACGCTGACCCGGCCCAGGATCTCCAGCGTCGCGTCGTTGTCTACAGATCCGTTTCGCAGTACTCCGCAGTGCCCATGGCTGGTGTATTCGCAGCAGCAGACATCCGTAATCAGCAGAAGATCGGGATGCTGTTCACGGAGCCGGCGTAACGCCCGCTGGACGATTCCATCCTCGGAGTAGTTCTCCGAGCCGGCGTCATCCTTCGACGCGGGCAGTCCAAAAAGCAGAACGGCGGAGATGCCTCGGCTCCGCACCGTGTCCACCTCCCGGTCGAGCTTCTCGTCAACCGAGAACTGAAACACGCCGGGCATGGACCTGACCTCGCGTTCTACCCCCCGGCCGTGCAGCACGAAGAGGGGCTGAATCAGATCTGCCGGGGACAGCTCGTGCTCGCGTACCAGGCTGCGGATGGCGGCGGAGCGGCGGCGGCGGCGCGGCCGCTGTAAGGGAATGGGGGACACAACCGAAGACTACGGACCGGCAAGCCACCTTGCAACAGCGATGGGCTCCAGCGGGCCTCGTTGGCACGTGGTTTGCCCTCTTTTGTGCCTGAACCCTTTTTTCGGTCTACACGTTCTATCTGAGGAGGCTTAACTAACAGGAAAGGGCTTGGCCGCACCATCTGCTGCATCGAGTCAGCGCTCATAGGCAGAACGAGTTAGCAGCATGATGGCGTAGTGTTCCCAGTCACCGTGCAGCACTCCACGGTATCACGGCCAAACGCATCCTTTCCACGCAACTTGATAGAAGGTCCCCGGTGGGTGCCGACCCCCGCACGGCTTTTTCATGCCGCGTCGCCCGCCAGCGCCAGGAGCGCACGGTATGAAGCTGTCCCTCGCAGTCCCTTCGCATGCCCTTGCATTGACGCTAATAGCGAGCGCCTGTGGCGGAGGTCCGCCCCGGCTGCGATACGGGCCCCCGCCCGATCCTACCATAGCCATCGTAGGCGCGAACCTGTGGGACGGGACTGGACGCGGTCCCATACCCAATGCCGTCACGCTGGTTCGGGGCGACCGGATTGTTTGCGCCGGCGCCGCCGGTGAGTGTCCGGTTCCCCCGCGCGCGCGCATTGTCAATGGCGCCGGCCAGTGGCTGATTCCGGGGCTCATCGACAGCCACGTTCATCTCCTGTTTCTCACCCGCGGAAGTGCTGGAGAGGAGCTGCCGCGGGATCTGCGAGATCTGCTGGCGCAGGGTGTCACCACGGTGCGCGACATGGGCACCAACCCTGCCGAGCTGCTCTCGCGAGTCAACGCGCTGAGTACGTCCCCACGGGTTTACGCCATGCAGCTGGTCGCGGGACGCCGGTTCTTCTTCAATGGATTCCACGGGGTCCGCACCTCGCGGGGAGTGGTCTTCCGGCAGGCGCCGGCCCTCACCATGCAGGCGCTGGGCTGGACTCCGGTACAGTACAATCGGCACGATGAAGCGGATTCGGTGGTAGCCGCCGCCAAACGGGCCGGTGCCACCGGACTCAAGCTCTATGCCCAGCTGGATCTCACCTCGGTAAAGGCGCTGGTCGAAGCGGCGCACCGGTCCGGCATGCCGGTCTGGGGCCACGGATGGGTGCAGCCAGCCAGTGCCCTGGAACAGGCGCTGGCCGGCCAGGATGGTGTGGTGCACGCGGCAGGCTTTGCCGGGGAGCTGTTCAGCGTCGCCGAGCGAGACACGCTGGTGAACGACGGCAATCTTCAGGTCGCCACCGCGGAAGTGGCCACGGTGGGTGCGGCCCACGATCCGCGGATCACCGGTGCGCTGGATTCGATGGCACGGCTCGGCACCTTCTTCGAGCCGACGCTCGATGCTACCCGGCACAGCGTGGCCTACTTCAATTCCAAGCGGCGGCACATTCCGTCAGAGCAGGAAGAGTACGTGCGGGCGGCCTCGGGCTTCGGCATGGAGGTTACCCGGGAGGCCGTTCGCCGAGGGGTGCGGATCAGTGCCGGCAGCGACCACGTGGCATACGGCCCGGCCAGCGAGCGGTCTTCGCTGTTCGGAGAGCTGCGCCTGCTGGTTGATTCAATTGCGCTCACCCCGACGGCCGCCCTGCTCGCCGCAACCCGCGACGCGGCTCGCGCAATCGGCGGAGATGCGGCTCGCCGACTCGGAACCATAGAGGCCGGCCGCTACGCCGACCTGGTGCTGTTGAGCAAGAACCCGCTGGTCGACATCGAGAACCTCGAGTCGGTGGAGTGGGTCATGAAGGGCGGCAGAATGTGGCGGCCGGGGCAGCTGAGAAGCGGGATAGCAATGAGGTGAAGGCGGGAAACTGGGGAAGATTGTTGCTCTTACATCCCTGCTTCCCCGCCTCCCCGCTTCCC
>DASPKB010000408.1:0-2407 GCA_035628315.1 Gemmatimonadales bacterium
TGTGAGCTCAGCCGGTCCAGGCCGGTCACCTGGCGCTCGATGTCGGCGCACCGTTCCCGCAAACCGTCCAGCTCTGAGGTCCGCTCCAGGATGGGAGCGAGCGCACGAAGATCGTTCGCCGCGGCTTCCGCCCGGGCAACCAGTGCCTCCAGGGCGGCGGTGACGTTCCGACCATTCGAGTCGATGGCGACGACCCCGTCGTCCTCGCGACGACGACCTTTGAGGAAACTGACCATTGGCTTACTCCAAGGGGATGCGCACGCGATCCATCGGTTTAGCGCCAGGGTCTGACGAACTCGGATCACACGCGGGGTGAAGATGTTGGCACGAAGGCGGACCGCCCCCTAACTGCAACGCGTGTGCCCCAACAGGCGGCAGCGCTTCGATGCCGGCAAATGGGCGCGAGCTCGGGCGCAAATCACTACGGGTGCGGGAGATTGGCGGGAGGGTTGGGAGATTCCGAGAAGGCGGGGACTGGTGTGATGGATAGAGCGTTTGGCGAGGTGCGAGGGGACCGGGCAGGTCGCACGCCAGGCGCATGGAGGGCGGCGCGTCAGAAAGCCACCGCCGCACCAAATCGCGCCACCGAGCTCTGGATCGGAACGCTCACCCGACTGCCGTCTTGATCGGTACGACGGTCGATCCGTTGAAAGTCGAAATCCCCGGTCAGGCGAAAACGGCCGGACCCCGGTCCATAGGCCGCGCTCAAGCCCAGCTCGATGCCGAACGGTGCTGAGCCACCGCCGGTGAAATCGGTGCTCGCAACGTAGGCGGTCCGCAGAGCCACATCGGCTCCCGGCGCCAACGGGTAGGCCGCCCTTACTCCCAGGGTTGCAGCGCTGTAGGACTGGGCCGCCCGCCCGGGAGCAATGGACCTCCGAAACACTCCGGCTTCGACCGCTACCAGAGTGGTTGCCCTGAATGCCAGACGAGCTCCGAACTGATCCAGGGTAAAGGACTCCAGGGCACCGGCGTTTTCACCTGAAGGATCGAGACTCAGATGAGACGCCTCAAGCCGGAGGGCTAAACGTCCCCGTTCTACCGCCAGTTTTGCGGTCGGCCCGGAGCCCTGGAAGTGAAGAAACGCCGCCTGCTCGCGGTAGTCGGCCAGAGCATAACCGGCGCCGATCGTCACCTGCTGGGCGGCGCCTGGCAAAGCCGAGACAATAAGAAAGGCAGGGAGAAGAATCGCCGCCCTCATGGTCTCTTCCCGGGACGAGACTGAGGAATAATCGCGAGCTTGACCTGACGTCGTCGAACCTGATTTTCCGCGGCGATCTCCGCGTTCCGCCGGGCGAGCTGCTCCCGTACCAGGCTGTTGTACAGGATATTTGCCCGAGCCGGAACAGCGGCTGGTTTCTTCATGGTTGCGAGGAGGCCCACCAGTGCGGCCCCGGTTCCTACTGCCAGAATTTCGCGGCGGCCACCTCCACCCAGCTTGGAGTTCTCCAGGGCCAGACTTCCGCCCAAGGCAACCGAGGTGGCCATCAGAGCCAGACCCACCGGCTTCCAGCTACGCGGCGGCACCACCGTCTCCGGCAGCAGGTCGTACCCGGGCAGGCTGGTGAGATGCTGCAGAGTGTCGACCGTACCCGGGATAATCCTGACGGTGACCGAGGCTGCGTAGCTGTCGCGTCCGGCCTGAGCTTCCACGATCAGCCGGTAGTTGCCGGCTACCGGCGGCTGTCCTTTCGAGAGAAGTCCGTTCCACCTGAGCTGAACCGTTCCCTCCCCCAGCGCGGAATCGACTGTGATCTCCCCGCCCGGTCCAACCAGACGGGTGCGCAGCCTCGCGGTCCGGGTCACGTTAAAGCGAATCGGAACAGCGCCCAAGCCTGCGATGAATTCCGCCGAGTCCATCCTGACTTCGCGCAATACCAGCACCTGGGCCAACGCGAGCGCAAACGCACTGGTGATCTTGGGCGAGATCCGCCCCGCATCGAGCGAACGATCGGGGTTGAGCAGGAGAGCCTGCTTGAACGCTTCAGTGGCCTTGCGGGTGCTGTCCAGCGAAGCATATGAAAAGCCGAGCAGCTCGTACCCTCGCGCCTGATCGTCGGGATCGAGCCGTTCCTGAGAAGCTTTCTGCACCAGCGAGATCGCCTCGGCGTAGGCCAGGTTGTTGTACGCGGCAGAGGCCCGTCGAAGAGTCGGGTTGTTCTGAGCGGCGAGCTGTGGCCGGTAGGCGGTAAGCTGGAGCGCTCCCACCGTGGCACACGCGAGAAAAAAGCGTCCCATCATGGCGGGCCCGCCGGCTCTAGGAGGTATCTTCGCCGGATCGGGTTGGGCTCGCTCACGACGATCGTCTCGATCTTCGTGCGATAGCCCTCCTGCTCGATCCGAATACGGTGGGTCCCCAGCGGCAGCGGATAATCGGCAATCGGAGTCGGCCCGATTTCCTTGTTGC
>DASPKB010000409.1:0-3537 GCA_035628315.1 Gemmatimonadales bacterium
ACACAAGTAGTGAGTGTGTCAGGGGTTGGGTCGGGGACGTCTCTGAATTAAACGCGGCCATGCGCCATGTGCTTCCGTCACAGCGCACGACGCATAGCGCAGCCCAATTGGACACCATGGTCCGCAAGCCCAAGTCTCCACCCGAACCCGCCAGAGTCCGCCGAATTCAGGCCGGCGGATTCACCATCACCGAGGGCATCCACCGGCACGGGTCTCAGCTGCCCTGGCACGACCACCCGACCCCGACGATCTGCTTCGTGCTGGATGGGACCTTCACCGAAATGTGGCACGGCGGAGCGGTGGCCTGTACCAGCTCCACTCTCAAGTTCACTCCGGCCGGCGAGCGCCACCGGGACCAATTCGATCGAGGCGACGTACGCGGGCTTCTCATCGAGCCCGACGACAACCAGGTCGCCGCGATCCGGCCGCACGCAACGGTGCTGGACGAGCGGGAGTCGTTCCAGGGCGGATTCCTCTCCACCCTGGGCTGGCGCATCTACCACGAGATGCAGCGGCCGGACCCAGTCGCTCCGCTCGCCATCGAGGGGCTGCTCCTCGAGCTGATCGCGACCGCGTCGCGGCTTCGGGAGACCGGTACCCCGGTGGGCCGGCCCCGCTGGCTGGAGGAAGCGCGCGACCGGATACACGCTGAGCTGTCGCATCGCCCGACCCTGAGCAGCCTGGCCCAGGAGGTCGGAGTGCACCCGGTCACCCTTGCACGGGCGTTCCGGCAGTCGTTCGGCTGCACCGTCGGCGAGTATGTTCGCCATCTCCGGGTAGAGCGCGCGGCCCACCAACTGGCCGGGACTGAGCTGTCGCTCGCAGAGATTGCGTTGGCCGCGGGGTTCTCGGACCAGAGCCACTTCTCGAACATGTTCCGGGAGCACACGGGATTGTCGCCGTCGAAGTTCAGGCGTGTGGTACGACCCGCCTGACGTGGGGCTGTTTTCGCTTTCTCGATCCAACCCGGTTGCTACTATCCAAGACCGAAAATTCGTCCCACACTATCTACAAGAATGCCAACTTGCCGCGTGACTCTCACGACGGTTGTGGGCGCGCTCGCGCTCGCGTCCTCCGCCGCCGGACAGACGGTTCTGGACCGGAGCCCGAATCTGGCCGGAGCCTGGACCGGCTCGTCGGGCACGCTGCACTTCAATTTCCTGCACCGGTTCCAGGCCAGCTCGGAGCCGGAGCGAAAGGTGACCAGCACGCCGACGTTCCTCCTGGCCGGCGGGCTTCCTTTCCGCACGCTGGTTGGCGCGCACTACGCCAGCAACTCGGAGCTGTCGCCCCGCTATCCCAACGAGTGGGAGTTCTTCGGGCGGATCGCTGTGCTGGATCAGGAGTCCGGCGCACCGCTGGACGCCTCGGCGCAGATCGGCTACAACCTCGCGGCCGACCAGCCCGACGCTGAGCTGGCACTGGCACGGCGGCAGGGCCCGGTGCGGGTATTGGCCGCGGGCCGGCTCCTGGGAGCGCCCGACAATGCCGGCGGAGCGGACGTCGCCCTGGGAGCGGGTGCGGTGTTCCGGCTGACTCGCCACGTGGCGCTCTCGGCCGACCTGACCTCGCTGGTCGAGCGCGGCCCGGGCGAAAAGGTGGCATGGGGCGCCGGCGTGAACCTCGCGATTCCCCGGACGCCCCACACACTCTCGCTGCACGCGACTAACGTGAACAACGCCTCGCTCCAGAGCTCGTCGCGCGGCACCGAGGAGACCCGCTACGGCTTCGAGTTCACCATCCCGCTCACGCTGAGCCGCTACTTCGGGCGGAGCCCGAGACCGCAAGCCACACCACAACCGCCAGCCCAGGAAACCGGCGATACAGCCAGTCCAACCGGGGCGACGCTTTCCGCCCGGGTGGAAGACTTCAGCTTCGTGCCCGCCCGGCTCGAGGTGCAGCGGGGGACGAGGGTGACCTGGACCAACCGGGGCCAGGTGATCCACACCGTAACCGCGATTGACGGCAGCTTCGACTCTGGGAACATCGACTCGGGGGCCACGCGGAGCATCACGTTCTCGCGACCGGGTACGTACCAGTATCACTGCACGCCGCATCCGTTCATGCGCGGGGTGATCGTTGTTCGGTGAGAGGGACTATGCGCTCCGGGCTATGCGCTGTGCATAGGACCAGAATAGTCCCCTGCCCCTCGTCGGGCTGGATGGCGGGGGTTGCCGCCATTGCCCTCATAACCGCACTGGCTGTCGGATGCTTCTCGGAGCACCGGGCGCCGACTGCGTCGAGTGGCGTCTGCAGCGTCGAGCTGGGGGAAGCGTTCCCGGGGTCGACCGTGGTGGTGATCCGGTCCTTTGCGTTCGAGCCGGCCGAGGTACGGGTGCGGGCCGGCGAGCGGATCACGTGGATCAACTGCGACCAGGAGCCCCATACCAGTACGCAGGACAATGGTGCCTGGGCCTCACCCCTGCTCGCGGCTGGACAGGTCTTCACCCAGACGTTCGCCACCGTGGGACAATTCGACTACCACTGCGAGCCGCACCCGTTTATGACGGGGCGGGTGGTGGTGGAGTGATGAGTTATTGACTTTGGGGGTACCCCCCGGTACTATCTCCGGCGCCTTTGCCATCCGCATCACGGATCTCCCTATCACCCTTGCTGTTGAGGCTTCAAGATTCGCCGGGCTCTTCTCCCGTTCTTCATTATTGCTGGTCTTACCGTCACCAGCTGCAGCCGCGACACCACCGAGCCGACCGCACCCGGCATCGAGTCGAGTGCTCCGGTCGAGACGCCCGCGTCGGGCCTTTCGCTGGCGCTGGCCACCCAGTCGCGGCACACCGACCGGCTGCTCGGCATTAAGGGCGTGGTGGGCACCGCTGTCGCGCTCGATGCAGAGGGGAAAGCCGAAATGCGGGTATTTACCCGGGACGCGAGCGTGCGTGGTCTCCCGACCTCACTCGATGGTACACCGGTTTCGGTGGTGGTGACCGGGCCGATTCGCTCGCTGGTCGCAACCGGCGCGACCGGAGCCGCAACCGCGGCGGTTAATCCCCGCGCCCGATTTGCCCGGCCGGTCCCAATCGGGGTGTCGACCGGTAACCAGCTCGACTGCATCTCAGGCACGATCGGGGCTCGAGTGAAGCGGAGCTCGTCATACTTCGCCTTGAGCAACAACCACGTTTACGCGCTGGGGAACAGGGCGCCGCTCGGCAGTAACGTGCTTCAGCCCGGCCAGGCCGACTTGAACTGCGCCGCCGGAGCCAGCGCCCGTCTCGGTAGGCTGAGCCGGTTCGTGCGGATCGTGTTCTCCGAGACGGCGAGCAACCGGGTGGATGCGGCGATCGCAACGGCCACCACTACCAACCTGCGCCGGAGCACGCCGAGTGACGGCTATGGCACTCCGCGGGCGCAGACCATATCGGCGGCGCTTAACCAGACGGTGCGGAAGTACGGCCGGACCACCGGCTACACCACCGGCAAAGTCGTCGGTCTCAACGCGACGGTGTTGGTGGATTACGGCCCGGCCAAGGTCGCCCGGTTCGTGGGGCAGATCGTGGTCCAGAGCGCCAGCTTCTCCGGTCC
>DASPKB010000410.1:0-2216 GCA_035628315.1 Gemmatimonadales bacterium
GACGACGATCGGCCGGCGCTGGTGTTCTGGAACGAACAGGGCCGCCAGCGGGAGCTGAGCTATTCCGAATTGAACGCTCAGGTTGGAAAGGTCGCGGCGGCACTCTCGGGCGAAGGCGTGGAGACGGGCAATCGGGTAGCCGGATTTCTGCCCAATCTTCCTGAAGCGGTGATCGCGATGCTTGCGACCACCAGCCTCGGGGCCATCTGGTCGTCCTGCTCGCCGGACTTCGGCGCCAACGGCGTGCTCGATCGCTTCGGCCAGATTCAGCCCAAGGTCCTCTTTTGCGCGGACGGCTACCGCTACGCTGGCAAACAAATCGATTCGCTGGCTCGAGCTCGTGAGGTCCGCGAGCGTATCCCCGAGATCAAACGGGTCGTAGTTATTCCCTATCTGAGAGAGCAGCCCGCAATAGAAGGGATTCGGGACGCGCTACTGTGGAACAGTTGGCTCACACCTCCCCGCACCGCGCAGCGCACCCGCCTCGAAGCGTGTCAGCGCTTCGAATTCGATCACCCGCTCTACATCATGTACTCCTCTGGTACGACCGGGCTCCCCAAGTGCATGGTGCATGGCGCAGGGGGAACTCTGCTGCAGCATCTGAAGGAGCTGGTGCTCCACACCGATCTCCGGCGCGAGGACCGCATCTTCTACTTCACCACCTGTGGCTGGATGATGTGGAACTGGCTGGTGTCGAGCTTGGCCGTAGGTGCAACGGTAGTTCTTTATGATGGAGCGCCGCTGTTTCCCGCCACGGTTCTGTGGGACATGGCCGAGGAGGAGGGCATCACCGTGTTCGGCACCAGCGCCAAGTATCTGGCGCTGTCCGAGAAGGAGGGCATCGAGCCCGCACGCTCGCATGACCTCTCCCGGCTCCGCGCGATTCTCTCAACGGGAAGTCCTTTGGCCAACCACAGCTACGACTACGTGTATCAGAAGATCAAGCGCGATGTTCACCTGGCCAGCATCAGCGGCGGCACCGACATCATCTCCTGCTTTGCGCTGGGTAATCCCACAGCGCCGGTCTGGCGAGGGGAGCTGCAGACTCGCGGACTCGGCATGAGCGTCGACGTTTTCGATGCGGAAGGACAATCGATCCGGGATCGCGAAGGTGAACTGGTTTGCACTCGTCCCTTCCCCAGTATGCCGGTTCGGTTCTGGGGTGACCCGGATGGGTCCAAGTATCGCGGTGCGTACTTCGAGCACTACTCCGGCGTATGGCGCCATGGGGACTGGGCCCGGCTAACGCCACATGATGGGCTGGTGATCCTGGGCCGCAGTGACGCGACGCTGAACCCGGGCGGCGTGCGGATCGGAACCGCAGAGATTTACCGCCAGGTCGAACAGTTGCCCGAAGTTGTTGAAAGTCTTGTGGTTGGGCAGGAGTGGGAAGCCGACACCAGGGTCGTGTTATTCGTCCGCCTGCGGGATGGGATAGCCCTGACCGATGACCTCGTCGCCCGAATCCGGCAGCGGATCCGGGACTACGCCAGTCCCCATCACGTTCCCAGGAAAGTCATACAGGTAGTGGATATTCCCCGGACCATCAGCGGCAAAATTACGGAACTTGCAGTCCGGGACCTGATCCATGGCCGACCAGTGGCCAATGTGGACGCGCTGGCGAACCCGGCGGCGTTGGACCAATTCCGAAATCTTCCCGAACTTCGCACCTGACGACATCGCGCTTCCGCGCTTCCCAGCTTTGCCGCTGTTCAGCCCTGTGATTTATGCCCTATCGGGATTGAAAAAGTCGGAGTACATTCTCGCGACGCGGCTCGGAACAGCGCGGCCGATCCTTGATCAAGCCCGCGGCACACGGACAACAGCGGCTGAGACCCTCAGGCGGGCAGGGTCCTTGGCCCCGAGGAGCACACACATGAAATACCTTTTGATGCTGGCTGCCGCGGCGTCGCTGGCGGCCTGCGCTGGTCGCGCCGAGGAGGAAGTCGGCGCGGCTCCCGAGGAGGGGGACACTACCGCAGTGGTCGCGGACACCAGCACCGGCGTACCGACTGACAGCACCATGGGTCAGCGTCCGGCCGACACGGACACCAGCTTCGTCCAGCAGGACACCACCGCAGCTGATGCCACCATGAGCACCGACAGCGTCAGCGCCCAGGGCGAAGTTCAGACCGGCGACACCACGGCCGTCACTGGCGATACGTCAACCGGCGCCTGGACCGACACGACCAGTGCTGGCATGCCGGCCGACACCA
>DASPKB010000411.1:0-3235 GCA_035628315.1 Gemmatimonadales bacterium
ACAGTGGATCCCGTTCTCCCGTTTCCGTCTCGGCACCGGCCTCGCCTTCTCCCTCCTCGGCCCGCATTATTTCGAGAATGTCCGGTTCCTGCGCCTCCGCAGCCTCGTGCGCCGCCCGCCGGGCCTCGCGCCGCCTGGAGAACCACGCCATGATCTGCTCCGATTCCTCGGTGCTGATGTACGCACCCTGAAGCCGCATGGGTTCGCTCTTGCCGGGGGGTAGAAACAGCATGTCTCCATTGCCCAGCAGTGCTTCCGCTCCGTTCTGATCCAGAATCGTCCGGCTGTCCACCTTGGAAGCTACCCGGAATGCAATCCGGCTCGGAAAGTTGGCCTTGATCAGACCGGTGATCACGTTCACCGAAGGGCGCTGGGTGGCGAGAATGAGGTGAATACCTATCGCTCTTGCCTTCTGCGCCAGGAGCGCGAGCGGGGTTTCGACCTCTCCCTGAACCGTCATCATCAGGTCCGCCAGCTCGTCGATGATCATCACGATGAAGGGCAGCACTCCATCGCTATAGGTCTCTTCAGCCGGGGGGTCCGGCGGAGTGTCCGGCGCCTCCGCGCTTATTGTCGAGATCGTAGGCTTGGGCCGGGGCGGGTTCTTGAGCGGCTTGCCATCTTCAACCTTTCGGTTGAAGTCAGCGATGTTCCTGGCTCCATTAGCCTGCAGCAGCTCGTAGCGTCGCTGCATCTCCTTGACGGCCCACTTGAGCACCGTCGCGGCGTCGTGATTGTTAGTTACGACTTTATGCCGCAAATGAGGGAGCTCGTTGTACATCGAAAGCTCCACCATCTTGGGATCGATCATCAGAAATCGCAGATGCTTCTGGGTGTAGCGGTAGATCAGGCTGGTGATGATGGTATTGATGGTGACCGACTTTCCGGTGCCGGTCGCTCCCGCAATCAAGAGGTGCGGCATCTTGGTGAGATCAGCGATGACCGGCTTGCCCTCCAGATCATGGCCCAAGGCTATCGGCAGCACTGCCCGCCGGCTCTCCCAGTCAGCGGTTTCGAACAGCTCGCGCAGAGTAACGATCCGCGCGGTGGGATTGGGGATTTCAACCCCCACGGCTCCCTTCCCCGGTATCGGCGCAACCCGAACGGAAGGCACCCGCATCGCTATGGCCAGATCATCCGCCAGTGCTCCGATGCGGCCGACTTTGACGCCCGGAGCGGGCAGCACCTCGAACTGAGTGACCACCGGACCGGTGGTACGCGGACCAGGTCGCCCTTCGACCTTGAACGTCTTCAGCGTCTCGATGAGCGAGGTTCCGAGGCGATCCAGCTGTGCCTCACCGGCATCGATGTCCTGCTCCGAAGGCGGGGTGAGCAAGTCGATGGGCGGCAGGTCTGATTCTTCGTCGAGCACCGCGGTGGCGTCAGCACTGCCGGGTCGCTTCTTCTTTTCCTTTCGGGGCCGAGGCTCGGCGGGACGCAGGAAGGAGAGCACCGGACCTGTGACGCCCGGCGCATTGGCGGGAGTGTCCTCCGGATCGGGTTCAACCGGCGTCCGCTTCCGCCGCTCCGGCTTGCCCGCGTTCCGTTCCGGAGAGGTGTCCCCGGGCGCCTTGCCCCGCTGCCCCGCCGTGCCCCCGCGCTCCAGCCGTTGCAGCGGGTGCCACGCGAATGTCGCCAGCGTGAGGGCGGACAGTGCAAGGAAGCCAACCAGCACGGCTCCGGCCAGCCCAACCTTGTCGGAGATCGTCTCGGCGAAGAATCCGGGCAGCACGCCGACGAGTCGGGCCGCCATTCCGCGCTGAGCCACATCTATGTCCAGATCGGCTCGCCCGACCTGGGCCAGCACTCCAATGAGATAGGGGATGAGCAAGCTGAGCCCCACGATCAGAACCGCCGAACGCTTCATGTCCAGATTGCCCAGCCGGTCGAACCCGGCCAGGGCCAGGCCCACGCCTAGGAGCGGAATGCCGAGAGCGCCGGCGCCGAGGATCTGCCACAGCCCGCGCCCGATGTCGTGTCCCACTGGCCCGGTGATCGGCAGCGGCAGCAGGGTGAGTCCCACGAAGAGACCCAGCACGAGCGCCGTGATGGCGCCCAGGCGCCGGCGGGCGTGGGTCGTCATACCGGCACCGGCACCAGCGTCACCCGACGCTCGTGGAAGTGGGGGAGCACCGGATGGGCGTCTAGCCGTGCCGCCTCTCGCAGATCTGCCCGAAACCCGAGCCGGACCAGCTCTCTTCCGGCGACACTGTACCCCAGCGGCCGCTCCCAGTTATCGCCGTAGCGGCGCACCAGATCGAGGCAGGCAATGCCTGCGTCGTTGAGCCCCCGCCGCGGCTTCCGGTCACCCAGGATCGAAACGATCAGCCGACCTGCGCAGTAGGCGTCGTCGAGCGAGAAGGCCCCTGCCCGGCCGGCGCAGACTATCAGGATGTGCCGATCGGTTTTTAAGGCGTCGCGGGCCTTCTCGGTGGCAATCGAGAGATTTACCGCTGCGGTGGGATACACCGAGCTCGCTCCCTGGCAGGCGAGCAACGCCTTGGTGCCGTTGCTGGTAGTTACGATGATGGTCTTGCCTCGTACTGCAGACTCGGTCATCTCCAGTGGACTGTTCCCCAAGTGGAATCCCGGAATCCGCACGCAGTCTTTTTCTCCCGCCAGGAGCACGTCCGCGCTGCCGATCGTCTGCGCGAGGCGGAGCGCCTCTTCGGTCGATGCCACCGGAATGATGGCCTTGGCCCCGCGGTTCAGGGCAGCGCACATCGTGGTCGTGGCACGCAGAATGTCGATCACGAACACGGCGCGTCCGTGGACTTCACCAGCGCTCAAACCACCGGGCGTCAGCAGAACGTCGATCTTCATGCTTCCGGGCGTAGCAGGTGAGATTCCCGTTCCAGGAACCGGGTATCGACATTGCCTGCCTGAAAATCCGGATGGCGGATCACCCGGGCCAGGAACGGAATGGTCGTGGTCACGCCCTCGAGAATGAAGCTGTCGAGCGCCTGTCCCATCCGGCGGAGCGCTTCGTCCCTGGAATTTCCGTGGACAATCACTTTCGCCAACAGCGAGTCGTAGTACGGCGGAACGGTGTAGCCGGCATAAACGTGGGTGTCGAGCCGGACTCCCGGTCCTCCGGGCGGATGATACGCCGTGATCAAACCGGGAGAGGGCTGGAAGTTTCGGTAGGGGTCCTCGGCATTGATGCGGCACTCTATGGCGTGCCCCCGAAGCCGCCGTCCATCACCCTGAAAGCTCACCGGCTCGCCCGCCGCCA
>DASPKB010000412.1:0-2038 GCA_035628315.1 Gemmatimonadales bacterium
CCGTGTTCGTGCTGGCTCGCATGTCTCGCACCAGCCCAGTGGGTGACCGGTTCCGTCAGACTGCACTCGGGCTTGTGGCCGGTGGTGCGGTGGGCAACCTCATCGACCGGGTGCGGAGCCCGAGGGGTGTCGTCGATTTCCTCGATGTTGGAGTGGGTGCGCTCCGCTGGCCTACGTTCAACGTGGCGGATATTGCGGTGAGCTGCGGAGCCATTGCCCTCGCCATCTCACTGTGGCGGGAAGACGCCCGGCGACCAGAACCGGAGTCCGCGTCGGCGGCGTGAGGTGAGCGAAGCGGGTAAGCTCAGCGAGATCAGCTTTACCGTCATCTCCGACCAAACTGAACGCCTTGACCGGTTTCTGGCTGATCAGCTCGGGCTCTCCCGAACCCAGGCTGCCCGCCTCGTAGCCGACAAGCGGGTCAGCATCGACGGCAAGATTGCCCGTGCTTCACGAGTGCTCTCGCGCGGCGAGCGGGTGCTGGTGCATCTGCCGCAGAACGAGCCCCCCCGAACCCTCCAGCCTCGCTCCATTCCGCTCGTTCTGGCGTACGAGGACGAACATCTCGCAATCATCGACAAGCCCGCGGGACTCGTGGTCCATCCGGCTCCCGGTCACTGGGACGACACCCTGGTGAACGCGCTGGTGGCGCGGGGTACCACGCTCGCTGGGGGCGCGGAGGGGCGGCCGGGCATAGTGCATCGGCTCGACCGTGACACGTCGGGTCTGATGATCGTGGCCAAGACGGATCTCGCCCACCGGCGACTGGGGTCCGCTATTGCCGCCCGTCGGGTAAGCCGGTGGTACGCGGCACTCGCATGGGGCCACCTGGACGCGAGCCCGCTGACCATTGAAGCAGCGATTGCCCGTCACCCGCAGGACCGAAAGAGGATGGCGGTTTCCCCGGCAGGCCGGCCTGCTCGCACCGACGCCTGGGTCGTGGCGCGATACGATGTGGTCGAGCTGTTGCGGCTCGAATTACACACCGGCCGAACCCACCAGATCCGGCTGCATCTGGAGCATGTGGGCCACCCGGTAGTAGGAGATCCGGTGTATGGCGGCGAGGGCAGCCGGCGGATCTCGGGGGCAAACCGGCGCGCGGCGGACCGGATTGCCGCTGCCGCTCCGCGTCAGGCACTCCACGCTGCCGCTCTGGCATTCCGCCACCCTGTGAGCGGAGCACCACTCGAGTTCACTTCCGAGTGGCCCGCGGATCTAGGCCCAGCGTTGGCCGCAGCGGGTGGCGAAGAACTGGTTGCTCGCTCTGACCCCCTCCGCTATCTTCGTTTCTTCAATAGAGATGGCTAACTCCCCCGCGCTCCACGCCGTCGTATTTCGCATCGGTGAGGTTGTCTGCGCGGCCCCGGCAGGGATCGTGCGTGAGATCCTCCCCCGCCTTCCGGCTACTCGAATTCCAGGGGTACCGGACACGGTCGAGGGGCTGGTCAACGTTCGTGGCAGCCTGCTGACCGTGCTCGACGGACACCTGCTCCTGCAACAGGATCGCAGGCCCTCCGACGAGGGCGCCATTGTCGTGCTCGAAGTCCAGGGAAAAGGTTACGGGCTCGGCGTCGGCCAGGTGCTGGACTTTCTCGAAGTGCCTGCTGCATCCGTGGTCGAGCGCCGGGATCTGCCCGGTGTCGATCCCCGGCTGGTCAAGGCAGTGGGACTCGAATCGGACCGGCACTTCATCCTGCTCGATGTCGAAGCCGTGTTCGCGCCGATCATCGGAGGCTAAACGGAGGAGTCTGTGAACCACACTGTGCTTGTCTGCGACGACGCCATCTTCATGCGGACCATGATCAGCGACATTCTGAGCCAGGCCGGCTTCGAGGTGGTCGGCGAAGCGGAATCCGGCGTGCAGGCGGTTCAGAAGTACCGTGAGCTCAAGCCCGATCTGGTCACCATGGACATCGTGATGCCGGACATGGGCGGGATCGAAGCCGTGCGGGAGATCTGCAAAAGCGACCCCGAGGCTCGGATCCTCATGTGCAGCGCGATGGGGCAGCAAGCGCTGGTGGTGGAAGCGATTCAGGCC
>DASPKB010000413.1:0-16412 GCA_035628315.1 Gemmatimonadales bacterium
GTTTGGCAGGTGGATGGAGGTGGCTCAGTCGACCCCGCCACCGTAATTACTGGTCCCGATGGCCGAGCGGTTACCTCGCGGCTCCTGGGAGACAGGCCCGGTACCTACGGGACCGTCGCTGTTGCCCCTGCGCTCGACGGCGCAACCGTTCCGTTCACCGCCACTGCAATGGCAGCTCCGCGTCCAGAGCTGGTACTCGCCGTGCAGCCCTCTGCCGAGGCCACTGCAGGAGTACCCCTGGCGCAGCAACCACAGATTCAGCTGCAGGATCCCCTCGGGGCCCCTCTAGCGCAGGAAGGCGTGACTGTAACAGTACAGGTAGCGCAGGGCGAAGGCTCGGTCGGGGGTAGAACCACCGCCCGAAGCGACGCCAGTGGGCGCGTCATATTTACCGATCTCGAGCTGCGAGGCGAATCCGGTACCAGGACTCTCATCTTTGCGGCTGAAGGATTCACGCCGGTTACCTCGAACGAAATTGCGGTGTCCCCGGGCCCGCCGGCTGCCGCTCAGAGCACCGTGTCGGTACCGAACGGGACGGCAGGCCAGCAGACCACCATCACGATTCGCGTCCGGGATGAGTTCGGGAATAACGTCTCCGGCTCAGCCGGTAGCCTCTCGGTCAGTATATCGGGCGCGAATCCAGCTTCGAACCTGCCGGTGACCGACAACGGGAACGGGTCGTACTCGGCAACTTACGTCCCGGTGCGCAGTGGAGTGGATGAGATTACGGTGCGCTTCGGCGACCAGGTTCTGGGCGGAGGCGCTCAGTCGAGCACCGTGTCGCCCGGACCCTCCGATCCGGGGATGACCACGGCGCAGGTAACCCGAACCGGCGTGTTCTTCGTTCGTATTGATGTCTTGATCACCGTTCGGGACGCTCAGGGTAATCAGGTAGGACGCGGGGGAGACGAGATTCGGATCTCAGCCAACGGCAGCGCACCTCGGTCGTGCGCGCCTCCGGATCAGAACGAGGAAACTTGCGTGGACAATGGTGACGGTACTTACACGGACGCATTCGTGATCATCGCCGGTGCCGTCACCGTTGATATAACCCTCAACGGCGTACCGATCTCAGGCAGTCCGTTCCAGCTTTAGGCCCCCAAATAGCGGCAGGCGTTCCGGTTGACCCCCCTCTTCGTGGCCGCTATCTTCCTGCCCCGCGCGCCCTGGTGGTGAAACTGGTAGACACGCTATCTTGAGGGGGTAGTGCCGAAAGGCGTCGCGGTTCGAATCCGCGCCAGGGCATCCGACGTCCCGCCACTGTAGCTCAGGGGTAGAGCTCTCGATTCGTAATCGAGCGGTCGTCGGTTCAAATCCGACCAGTGGCTCTGCGGTTCTTTCCCACTCTTCTCCACGCAAATCCAAGCGTCACCCTCAAAAGCGATCGCCTCACCAAAGGTTCGCCGCAGCAACCCTTCGGCGGCATTCTCCGCCGGCCTCTTGAAAGCAGCTCGGCCACCAGTCTTTGTGACCCGCGCAAGCTCCAATAGTAGCCCTCCGGCCTCACAGTCCTCTGGAATAGCCTTGACCAGAAGAAGATCGAAAAACTGGCTGGGGTAGGGGAGGTGATCTCCCAGCAAACTGTGAAGATGGGCTCGCTCCCGGAGGCCCATGACCCTGGCAAGGTCCTTGATGGCTTCCACTTGGTCCACCACGGGATCGAAGCCGTATACGTCGGCACCGGCCTGAGCAAACGCAACGACGTCAACGCCGACCCCGCCGATCAGCAACCGCTTTCCGGCTACCGGGCCCAAGAAGTCCAGCGGCATTGTGTACATGCGGCCCCCTCGAGTTCAGCCATCTTCGAGGGTGGTCCATTCTGGTCAAGCGGAAATCAAGCGGCTAGTCGTTACGATCGAATCGGGACATGGTCCGAAGCACCAGCATGAGAATGAGCGTGCTTCCGGCTGCGAGAATGTAGTAGCCCAGACCGGTAGCTATGCCGACTGCGGCAGTGGCCCACACCGAAGCGGCGGTGGTGAGTCCCACGACGTGCTCGCCGTCGCGGGCGACAAAGATGACTCCGCTCCCCAGAAAACCGATTCCTATGGCAACCGCCTGAATGACCCTGATAGGATCGGCTTGCAGGCCCTCTTCGGCCGGATAGTCCTCTACCGCCAGTTCCCCCAGCACGGTAAAGAGGGCAGAGGCTATGCCGACCAGCATATGGGTGCGCAGGCCGGCCGGCCGTCCCGCGGCCTCGCGTTCCCAGCCAACGACAGCCGAAAGCACTCCGGCCGCCAGCAGCCGGGCGAGGAGCGCCAGTTCAGCCGTGGGCTCCATCAACTAGGAGTGAGAGCTAGACCGGGTGGGACGCCCAGTGGCTGGAACGGCAATGACCGCAGACCACCTGCCTGGTATTGTCCTGCGGCGGGGCGGCAGAAGGGTAGGTTACAGTAAAACTGAATCCACAGTTGAGGCATCGCAACGTAACCGTCACTCCAGTATCTCCTGTACAGGCCAGCCACACCATTACACCACCCGCGGCGCACCGCGGTGTTCGGCAGCACAGAACACCTCCTTCCGGACTCACACTTCTCAGGTCGCCGATCTCAGTACATATCTTAGGGTAGGAGCTTTTCCTCGCGACCGAGGTTTAGGTAGCTGCTGGTGACACCGGTATGATTTATTGCCAGACACTAGGTCCTGTCGGGCTGAGCGTTGAAGGGGCGCCCGCCCCACCCGAGCTGCTTTGGCGCAAGCATCTCGGGCTTCTGGTATATCTGGCTCGTTCGCCGCGAGGACGGACCAGGGAACACCTCATAGGATTGCTCTGGGCCGACAAGCCCGAAGCCGCCGCCCGCCATTCGCTCAACGAAGCCATCAGGGTTCTTCGGCGCTATTTGGGAGATGGCAACGTGGACACCAGCGGGGGTCAGGTTCGCCTCACGCAGGGCGCGGTCAAGCTCGACCTCGACCGGCTCGAGGAGCTGGTGACATCCGGAGATTGGGAGGCTGCTTCACGGCTCATCGCTGGAGAATTCCTGGAGGGGTTCTCCATCTCCGGTGCTTCCGAGTTCGAGGACTGGCTCGCCAGCGAGCGGTCCGCGGTACGGATGCGTTGCATCGAGGTACTGGCGCGCCACGCCGACGAGCTGCTACGCGCGGGGCAGTCTCAGGAAGCCTCTTCGGTCGCGACTCGGGCGCTCGCGCTCGACCCGGGCTCGGAGCAGGCGCTTCGCACCGCTATGCGAAGCCTGGTGCTCGCGGGCGACCGGGCCAGTGCTCTCGAGCGCTACGAGGAATTTTCTGCCCGGCTCAAAAAAGAGGTGGGCACAACCCCCGACCCGGAGACGCAGGCGCTCGCCGAGCGGGTGCGCAACGAGCGCTCACTCAGGCCTCCGGGACCAGCGCGCTCCCGCGACGCCGTGGATGGCGAGATCCGCCTGCCGCTGGTGGGCCGCGAATCCGAGCTGGCCCGCCTTACCGATGCGGCAGCCGGCGCATGTCGTGAGCGAAAAGCCTGCGCCCTGATCATCGAAGGTGATAGCGGAGTAGGAAAGACCCGTTTGCTCGATGAGCTGCTCGGACGCCTGCGTCTGGACGGGGTTGCTGTGGCCGCGGTGCGTGCGGTCGAGGCCGACCGCGACGAAGAATGGAGTGGAGTGCGCGGACTGGCCCGAAGCGGACTGCTGGAGGTCCGCGGACTGGCAGCGGCACCTCCCGGCGCACTGGCGGTCTTCGCCGAGGCCATACCGGAGTGGGCCGACCGCTTCCCGCACGTTAATGCGGACGGATCCGGTATTTCCTTCGGCCGCGCGCTCAGCGAAATTCTTCGAGCTATAACCGAGGAACAGCCGATGGCCCTGGCGGTCGATGACGCTCAGTGGCTGGACCAGGCGTCGCTGCTCGCCTTACTGGCAGCGCATCGGGATCTCGAGTCTGCTCCCTTCCTGCTGCTCTTCAGCACCGATTCGCATCCGCCCCGGCTGGAGCTCGACGCGCTGAGAAGTCGCCTGGGCGGCAACAGCCGCGGCGTCGCGCTCCGGCTCAACTCCCTCGGCTCGGCCGATCTGAGAGCGCTGGCCCGCCGGATGCTGCCCGGCTTCAGCGACGTGGAGATCGAGCGGGTAGTGCGCCGCGTTGCGACCGACTCCGCGGGCCTTCCGCTGCTGGCGGTGGAGCTGCTCCGGGCTGTGGCTTTGGGGCTGGATCTCCGCGGCACCGCAGGCGCCTGGCCCGACCCTTACAAGACCCTGGACCAGACGCTTCCGGGCGAGCTGCCCGATACCGTGCTCGCAGCTATCCGGGTCGGTTTCCGGCGGCTCAGTCCCAGTGCCCAGCGAGTGCTGGCTGCAGCATCGGTCCTGGGTGATCGGGTTTCGCTCGACCTGCTCGCGCGGGTACTCGATCTTCCGGCCGATCTCGTTGCCGGCGCGCTGGATGAGTTGGAGTGGCACCGCTGGATGGTGTATGACCCGAGAGGCTACACCTTTGTGGCGAGGATGGTGCGGAAGGTGATTGCGCGGGACATGTTGACGCCGGGACAGCGCCAGCGGGTCCTCGAGGCGGCGGCTACTTCTCCAGTGCGTACGTGATGCGCCCGGAGGTGAGCTTCGAGCGCAGCGGGTGGTTTCGATATGGCGGCTGAAGCGCGAAGTGACGCACCATTGTGCGGGTTCCGGGAACCAGCAGGTCGTAATGGTCGAGGAGGGCCAGCGCACCCGACGGAACTTCCTCCCGGGTGGCTGTGGTCTGCAGAAAGCTGATGGCGAACGCAATGGCCTCAGCCTGGTGCTCGGACAGATTCCCATAGCCATACCGCTTCGGATCCCGGATCGAGCGAACTCCTGACCAAAGGGTCGCAAGCTGGGCCTTCGCCCTTGCCTGCCAGCGATGCCCAAGTTCGTGGGCCAGCGCATGACGCAGTTGCGCCTCGCCCGTCATCCGAGCCGGATCCAGGGCCAGCGAATCCCGCTTGAGGATGTACTCGCCTAATCGGCCGGCTTCCCGCCCGCGCATCCCGATCAACCCAACCTGTGCCCGAGGTCTTCCAAACAGAGCATACAACGAGTCGGCGTAGGGGCTGGCCGCCATGCTCCGAGCCGCGGTCAACGACGCAGCGGAATCGGTCAGGTTAACCGATGAACCACTCGCAGCGAGAGTCCCGAGACCACCAGTCCACCTGCTGGTGGCGGCCGCGTTCAACAACGGTCCCGGGGTGTCCGTCTCGAAGACGCCGGTGTCCAGGCGGAAGAGGTAGTGCGCCCGCCCGTTTTCATCATCCACATAGGCCAGAGAAACTGTAGTAGCCCGGCTCGGCTTGTTGCCCCGCGATGGATGGAAAACCAGTCCGGTATCGGTAAGCACGATTCGTCCCTGAACCGGTGGCAGCCCCCACGAAGAGAGATAGCCGGGCACGGCCGCGCCGAGTGCTTCGGCCTTGGTGAAGGCCTCGGTTTCAGAGGATCTGGGCCGGAGAGTGTCGGCTGACAACGCCGGGTGGGTTGGCGCGTAGCCCGCAAAACGGAAACTCGGTGCCGCGAGCACCAGCACCGCCAGGAGCAGCGGCGCCAGGCCGAGAAGTGTCCAGCGATAGTAGCGTAATCTCAACGTCGGGCGAAGCTGCCGGGATCGCCGGGCGATTCCTCAACCGTGCCCTGCGGAGGATTCCAGGTGGTCTCGACCAGAACTCCGGTCAGTGCAACGATCAGAAGTACCATGGTGGCCAGAATGGCCAACGCAGCCCGGCCGAATTCCCTGGACTGATTCGGTACTGCCGCTGCGGTTGGGGGAGTGGTAGAGTCGGCGGACACAGTAATCATTCCGGTTGAGGGGGACGTGGACTAGCTCGGAATCCGAAGCCGCTTGCCGGCGCGGAGCGTGTGGTCGACCGAGAGCGAGTTGACCCGCCGCAGAGCTCGTAACGACACCCGATAGCGCCGCGCGATGCCGATCAGGGTTTCCCCACTCCGTACCCGGTGGGTTGCTATGCGGGTCTGATGCTTTCGCCCGAACGCGGGTCCCAGCGCGGCTCGGATGGCCAGCGCTGAGGGAATGGTGACTGTGGGGATGACCAGGCGAGTACCAGCCTTGAGCCGGTTGGTGCGCACCCGTGGATTGGCTACCCGGATCTCCTCAACCGGCAGGTTATAACGGGCCGCAATGGCAGCCAGTCGCTCCCGTCGGCGGACTACATGGGTCAGGAACCGCACGCGGGCCTTGGGAGAGAGCTCCGCGTAGCCCGCCGCAGCTTTTTCGCCGGTACCGACAGGAACCCGGATCACGGATTCGGTGCGGGGCGGAGTGGCGAACCGGAGATACTGGGGGTTCAGCTCGCGAATTTCCGCGCTGCTGACACCGGCTACGCGCGCGATCACGTCCAGGCCGGTGACGCCGTTAACGATCAAGGAGTCGTAGCCGAAGGGGGGCGCCACCGGCGCGCTGATGCCATAGCGCTCCGGTTGTTTGGCGACCACCGCGGCGGCGATCAGCTTGGGGACGTAGTCCTGGGTTTCTGTCGACAGCAGATCCGTCCCGGCCAGCCGGAAGAACGCAGCGTCACTGGTGATGTCGGTGCTGTCGAGCACCCGCTCAACTTCGGCCGCGGCAGCTTCGGCTTCTGCTTCGTCGTCGGACAGCGCGTCACGCTCGTCAGCATCGGGATCTTCTGGGGTGTCGGCCTGCGGGTCCCACTGAAGCCGGCCCAGACTGCGGGATACCTTGCCCGCGCCCGCGTTGTATGCCGCCGCTGCCAGGTAGAGCGATCCAAAGCGGTCGCGGAGATGCCGCAAGTGGCGTGCGGCAGCGTCTGTCGCCTTTACCGGATCTCTCCGCTCGTCCACCCAGCTGTCGATCCGCATGCCGTAGCCGCGTGCGGTGCCTTTCATGAACTGCCACATGCCAACCGCGTGGGAACGGCTGACGGCGTCGTTGGAGTACCCGCTCTCGATGAGGGCCAGGTAGCTCAAATCCCCGGGCAGCCCTTCCGCTTCCAGTCGCTGCCGGATCATGCTGTCATACTGAGCGCCGCGACCCAGGAAAACGGCCATCCCGGTCCGCGACATGCGCTGGAAGTATTCCAGGTAGTACTGAACCCTAGGATGCGAGGCGAAGCTTCGAACGTCGATGTCCCAGCTGATCCCGCCAGCATCGAACTCCGGTATTACCCGGTCGTCAGGCTCTGCCTCAGCCAGCTCGTTAATAGCCTGATCCGCCGCTGCGTCAGGACGAGGCGTCTGTTCTATGTGGGGTACCCGTACGCCTGGGATACCTGCGACCGGTGCAATGCCGTTGGGAGCTGGCGGGATTGCGCGCGCGCACGCGGCAAGGGCCAGGAGGTTGGTCCAGAGGATCAGCCGCTTCATGCCTGCCAGGGATAATTGCGGAAAAGGAGACTAGTTAGCCGGTGCTTCTATTTGCACAAAACGGGCCGCATCAGGCAGAACGCGACACTTCTTCTCAGGTAAGGACTTAGGAGCAGGTGCTAGTCACTGCGGAAAAAATTTGCCGGGCAAAAGTCTGTGAGTTTCGGCAAATCGCCGCTCTTTGCGCAGGTGTTCGCGGGGGAGCGCTCCGAGCTAGTACACCATTGCGGCGCGCTGAGGCGATTCGAGCAGCTCGGCCAGACGGCGGAGCCCTTCACGGAGCCGGTCACGGCCGACCGTTGCGCCGAGACAGACGCGGACAGCATGAGGTCCTCCGCTTCGACCGATCCGGAACTCTTCGGCCGAATTCACGATCACCCCGCGGGAGCGCGCCTGCGATACGAACGACTCCGCTCGCCAGGGTTCCGGCAGCGGAATCCAGAGGTGAAAGCTGACCGGGCCGGCTGGGAGCCACTTCCCTAAAACCTCTACTGCCATCGCATGCCGCGCCGCCGTCTCCTCCCGCTTCCAAGCCGCAATACTTTGTGCCTCACCGGTTTCGATCCAGTCGGTAACCACTTCCGCGAGGAGCGGGGCGGTGAACCAGGTAGTCGTCTCGATGACCGAGGTTATCTGCTGTACTTGGTGCGCCGGCGGGACCAGGTATCCGATCCTGAGGCCCGGCGCGAGGCTCTTTGACGTTCCTGTGATATAAAAGGTGTGATCTGGTGCAAAGCTGGCGATCGGCGGAGTGGGATGGGCAGGAAGAAATCCGTTCACGTCGTCTTCCAGAATTGCCAGGTCGTGCGCGGAGGCCAGCGCTCCTATCTCTCGCCTTCGGCTCTCCGGCATAGTGCGTCCGGTTGGGTTCTGCAGCGTTGACATGCAGAATAGAGCCCGCGGTGAATCGGAGTTACAGGCGGCCTCCAGTCCGTCCGGCCGGAGCCCGTCGGCATCCATCGGCAGTCCCCGCAGGGTGAGATGCAGCAGGTTGGCTAAAGCGGCTATGCCGGGGTAAGTGACCTCCTCGCAGAGAACCACGTCACCCGGCCGAGTGGTGGCGGCGAGCACAACGGCGGCGCCATGCTGGGCGCCGCTCGTGATTACCACTCGCTCGGAACCCACCTGCAATCCGGCAGAGCGGATCCACGCAGCACCGGCCGCACGGTGCCGGGCTGTACCGGCCGGTGGCTGATATAGCTCGATCATGTTATTGATGTCGCTGTGATGGGCGAGCCGTTCCAGCGTCTGTGCCAGATAGGCGTCGTCCGGATCGCGCACCAGCCTCCCTCGGCTGAGATCGATCACCTGCGGGTCCACGATGTCGTCTGCCGATTCCCGGAGAGCGCGGCGGCGAACAAAGGTCCCCCTTCCCACCTCTCCACTTACGATGCCCCGCCGCTCCGCCAGCGCGTACGCACGACTTACGGTCCCGATCGCGATACCGAGCTTCGTCGCCAGCTCGCGTTGCGGCGGAAGCCGGGTACCCTCAGGCAGGATTCCGGCGTCGACATCGCCCTGAAGAGCGGCGAGTAGTGCCTGGTACTTGGGTTCAGCCTCGGAGGGAAGGCTTGGGAGCCAGTTTGTCATAGTGACAATGTGACGTTTGACAGGGATTGTGTCAACATTGATATTGGGCAATCCAAAAATATTGCCCTTTAGCTGGCTGGTCATGCTATGCCGACGCTCGAATACCCGGTCGTTGCCCCCATCCCGGATGCAGCCAACCTGGCAACGGCCCGGCACTCCGAGGCACAGCCCAGCCTTCGGCTCCGGGTCCTGGTCTGGCTCGCGCTTTGTACCATCTGGGGATCCACCTGGCTCGGCATCAAGCTCGGCCTTCGCGATCTGCCGCCGCTTTCCTTCGCGGGGCTCCGGTTCGCGCTGGCTGCTCTTCTCCTCGGGGCTCTGGTTGCCGGTCGTAGATTGCCGCTGCCCAAGGCCGGCGCCGATTGGAGGCTCCTGCTCTATACCGGGTTCCTGAGCATTACTCTGAACTATGCGCTGGTGTTCTGGGGAGAGCAGTACATCGCCTCCGGATTGGCGGCGCTCTTGAGCGCAACGGTCCCTCTCTTTGGTCTTCCGCTCGCTCACCGCTACCTCGCGGCTGAGCCGCTGACGTGGCGAAAGTTCGGCGGGGTGCTTCTAGGGCTGGCTGGTACTGCGGTTGTCTTTTCGGGAGAACTCGGCACCAGCGGTACTCATGCACTCTGGGCCAGTGCGGGTATTGTAGTGGCGGCACTGGCAACTGCTCACGCCGGCGTGCTGGTCAAGGCCCGCGCCACCCACATCGAGCCCTCGGTGCTGGCAGGCGTTCAAATGGCGGGGGGCTGCATACCACTCCTGCTCGGCGGTGTACTCCTGGAGGGGAGTCCTCTCGAGTTTCGCTGGACTCCGCTCGCTTTCGGCGCACTGGCATATTTGACACTGCTCGGATCGGTAGTTGCCTTCCTCATGTACTACTGGCTGATCCGGCATACTGCCCTCAGCGGTGTGCTGATGATACCGCTGATAACGCCGTTGGTCGCAGTGCTCGTTGGAGTCGTCTTCGGAGGTGAAGCTGTCAGCTGGCACACCGCTGTGGGGGGTACTGCCATCATCGGCGGCGTGGCGTTGGCGGTAGTGAGAAGGGAACGGGTCGGACCAAAAACAGGAAACAGAGAACCGGGCCGATAAGGGCCCACGTTCTCTGTTCTATTGTCCCTGGTTCTGTGTTCTGCGATTACGCTGCCGATTCTTTCTGAGTTCCAGGCTTCCTGGTTTCCACCTGCCGCTTGAGCCAGTCGATCTGGTCCTTGATGGTCTGGCGGGTGGCCTTGGTGGCCAGCCAGTCAAGTGCCCGCTTCCGCTCTTCGTCGGTGAAGACCGGGGAAGCAGCGAGCCGCTGATAGAAGGCCACCTGCTTCTCGGTCGGCGAGTACGGACCCGGCCGCCCAACCGGCTCGCTCCGCGGCTCGGCTCTGACCTGAATAGCGGGCTCATTCGAGGGCAACGGCGCCTCGGTTGACTTGGCTACGCGGGCCATGGCTCCCGGCTGCGCTTCCACCACGCGGGTCAGCCCCGATTGCCGAGCCGTCGCCATCACCTGAGCCCGCACGTTTCCGGGAATGAGCCGGAAGCGCGCATTTCGAGCCGCTTTCATGGCCCCGTGCTCGTACCAGTGAGGATTGAGCTGCCGTGACCGTTCCGAGCCCTGAACTGCTTCGCCGTTCAGGATCTTTCGTACGAAATCCCGAATCTCAGGCTCGTTGAAGTTTTCCGCCATCCAGCCGAGATAGTCACGGCCCTCGTCGGTAGCCAGCAGCTCGCGATAGGTCTTCCCCCGGAACTTCTTGCTCGGCACTCTAGCATCGAGATCCAGCGGAGCGGCGTCGTAGTAGAGCGACTGACGCTTCACGCCAATGACCTGGTCGAGGCGAACGTCCTGCCCCTCGGGAGAAACCGCATACCGAGCCGCTTTGACCTTGAACAACGCTTCCCGCCCCTCTCCTTCACCAATCACTTCATACTGCAGGTCCTCTTCCCGAATAACTTGCCCCTGAGAGACGAGTGCCATGCAGCACTCATCCACCCCGGTCTTAGAGAGACCAACTACCTCCTGTCCACCCTCCCGGACCACATAAACCAGATCAGTGGATGCCACCCCTTCGAGCTCCTTGCGGAGCGCCTCTTCATCCATGCGATCCATCAACTGAAAAGGATCCCAGGGCTTTGGCCGTGTGATGCTCTCATCCGTTCCAGTATTCGCTTCCGACATCGTGTTTCTCCGGTTCTCATGTGGGTGCGACGGCCATTTCCGCCTTCCTTGAGCTGAGAACCACCCGGTTCAGCGGCTGCCCCCGTCAAGGTAAGTTGAAACGTAACATGGACTTAGACGAAGTCAACAGGTTCTAAGTGCTGCAGTACCAAAGATTTACCGAAGGGGTATGAAGCAGCCAAAAAAAGGGGCCGATCTTTGTTCGGCCCCGTTAGGTCGGCAACTGCACCTTGGCTGGATTTACTCGTCGCGCTGCTTCTTGTATAACCAGTACTCCGGTCCCGCCAGGTTCTCCGGCCAGTCGTCCAGGTGCAGCTCACCCCGCCAGGCGCTGTCCGCCTCGTCTTCGTCATTCATCGGCTGCCACGGGAGATCTCCGCCCGTTTCCCAGGGGCGGTCTTCCTGCTCGCTCATAGAGGTCCTCCAACCTGCGCATGGCGCCGCACCATGCGGCACCATCTCCCGAAACGCCGGGCCGGGGTGCCCGGATTTTCGACCCTGGAGCACACATGGCAAGTCGCGGGCCCGCTCTTTCGGCTATCCCGGAATTCCTTCCCAAGTATCGGTGCGGCGGGAACTTTGCGAGGTGGGCCTGGTCACCCGGCCGGTAGCTCGAAGCTCACTAGTGGGGATTTGCTCAGGGGTGGCATGATCCAGGGTCCCGGGCTACAATTCCGCCTCTTGGTTCCGGGACGTGGCGCAGTCCGGTAGCGCACTGCAATGGGGTTGCAGGGGTCGCGGGTTCAAATCCCGCCGTCCCGATTGGATCATCGGCCGTCCCGGGCGGCCGACTTAATGGATCACCAGGAACATCGAGGAGCGTCCCTGAACCGGATTCTGCTTCCGCTACTTTGCATTTCCCTGGCCGGATGCGGCGGCAAGAGTGACGACGAAGCAGCTGCAACTGCTGGTTTCAGTGCCTCACTCGGTGTAGACACCGCTGCTCTCACCCGGACACCAACCGGACTACGCTATCAGAATCTCAGCATCGGTGAAGGCGCCGAGGCCAGTGCGGGTAAGGTGGTCTCGGTGCATTACACTGGATGGCTCCCCAACGGTGAAAAGTTCGATAGCAGCCGGGATCGGAATGAGCCGTTCGGCTTTACTCTTGGAGCAGGGCAGGTTATTGCCGGCTGGGACGAAGGAGTTGCCGGGATGAAGGTGGGCGGTAGGCGTAAGCTCGTGGTTCCTCCCGATCTTGCGTATGGCACCGCGGGCGCACCGCCAGACATTCCGCCCGGTGCCACGCTGGTCTTCGACGTCGAGCTGCTCAACGTACGCTGACCGTGCCGAGGAGCGCGCCTCGTCCTCGTCCTCGCTTTACGGGGCTGCTGTGGCGGGACGTCGCAGAACAATCGTGAAGCTGAGGGCGCGACTCTCCACCTCTGCCATCACCGTCGCTGGGGCACTAACCACTTCCCAATGTCCTGGCAGCAAGAATTCATTTAGCAAGACCTTCACCGCGTACCGCTCTGGATGCCGGGCGCGGAGGAAAAAGTCTCCCGTCGAGTTGGTGTAGACCACCTCGCCACCGAGCTCGACGGCCGCTCCTTCAATCGGGGCTCCCTGGTCGTCCCGAACGCGGCCGCGCACCACGTAACGCGCCATGCGGCCGCCAATCTGCTGCGGCTGCGCTCCCCCGAAGGTTCCCATATACAGGAACGTGCTGCCCGAGGCCGAATAATCCACGGCGCCATCGGGTCGTATGTAGGTACCGATGCTGGTCGAATACGAGCCGAGCTGAAGCCGCGCCGTCAGGTTTAGCGTGCTGCGGAACGGGCTCTGCGGCTGCAGAGGCTGGTGGACAATCTGATAATCGGCCGCAAAATCGCCCACCGGCGTCATCAGGCTGGCGCCGAAGCGTACGGTCGGCCGTCCATGATTCAGCGAGACTTGCTGACTCAGCCCGATCCGGGGCGAGATCCTCCACCGCAGATTAGCCACCGGCGTCGTAACCGTCGGCTCTCCTTCCGGCCTGCTCTGGAGGAGGAAGAGCTCGGCATCCAGCCACCGGCTCAGCTCCCGCCCAAGCGCGAAATACGAGCTCAGGTTGGTGACGCCGTTGGATCTGGAGTGATAAAGCCCTGCGGTCACCCGGAGCTCGCGCAAGCGTCCTCCGGCAAAGACGGTGTTTCCCACCGCTCGGGTAACCGGTGCGGCATCCGCTGAGTCCTGCACGAAGTTCTGTCGTCCGGCGCCGATGGAAAACTGGGAACCGACCTCGTACGTGATCATGATGTTTTCGCGGTCGAGCTCGGTCTGGTTTGGTGTGGGCACTGCCACCCGGCGGAATCGTTCCGGATTCCAGGCGTACGAAGCCTGGACTCCCAAACGGCCCCGGCGGAGCACTAGGCTGGACGCCATGTAAGGCCGATCGGAACCCATGCCGGTGACGAACCCGGCAGTGAGGTCCGGCGTCGGCTGCCATTGCATGCCAGGAAGAAATGTCTGTCGTTCCGCGATGACTGCCGTAGCCGTGAGCCGTACCGTTGGCTCAACGCGGTGCTGGAAAAAGATCGCACCCATCGGCCGCTCGATGCTGGTGGGCTGAAAAGAGGGCGCCCCAACGCCGGCCGAGCTGGCTCCGCCGAACAAGAGGTAGGACGTGCGGGCTGAGCCGCCGGCGTAACTAAGCCCCTGCACCAGAAGGTTGTACCCGGGAGTGAAGATGTCGGTGGGCAAGCGCATGACGAGCGCGCTGTTTCCTACGCCTAGCGTGTCTCCGCCGGCTGTTGCCTTACGGAGGAACGCACCGGCGCGAAATCCATCCAGGTAGCCGATGCCGATCCATCCGTCCATCCCCGACCGCCAAAAGTTGCCGGTTACACCATAGCCATCGGCCAGAGAGGAGCCACCAGCCTGTACCTCTACCACGGTTTGCGCGTTCGCGCTGGCGGACGACCCGGCAAGGATGAGCACCGCGATCACCAACCGCACACCCCGGCGCGGCTGGACGACTGAAATCACGGCCGGGGCGGCACCGCCGCGGAATCGGCTGCCACTGACGCCGCAACCGGTGTGAGGACGGAATCGATGCTGAAGCGGGCAAAGCGCAGCGTGAGCCGGTTGGGCGGAGCAGGTCGCGTCCACTCGACCTCCACCCAGCGCCGGCTGTGGGGCATGAGAGGAAAGCCACCCGCGTTCTGAGGCGGACTCCCCCGATCCGCGACGCTCAGCTGATAGACTCTTCCCAGGCGAGGCCCAAGGTTCTCCAGCTGTATGCGAACCTTTTGCGCCGCCTGATTTAGCTCGATACGTCGGACGGCGACATCTTCTTTGCGGAGAGGCTGCTTCTGATTCAGGTAAACGACGTGAGGAAGAAGAATCCTTACGTTCAACCCGCTCTCGGTTTTGACCCCGCTCAGCGCGCTCAAAATGTTGAACCACGCCGGAAGGCTGTCGCCAGTTGCCTCGTAGAACACAGTCCGCCATCCGCGGGGCGGAATCCGGAAGCTCATCTCCGAGAGCTTGACCTGGATCCGGCTGGTATCCAGCGGAACGTCGACAACTTCGCCGTCTTCGGTAATGATGAAGCCACGCACCTCGAGCACAGCCGTGACCGGGAAGATGGAGGCGTTGTGCAGTTGAAAACTGGACCGGGCTCGCTCCTGATATTCTGCAATGGGCGGACTTACCGATTGACCCGCTGTCGCGGTCGGTAGGGTGGTTCCGGCCAGCGCCGCCAGATACAGCGCACTACCGAACCGGCTCACTGGGTGACTGCCCTCAGGTTGAGCACACCGACGTAGGAACCCGCAGGCAAAGGTGGAAACCCAACCAGATCGAGCTGAAGGTCGAGGTTGTCGGTTCGCGCGGAGGCCTTGTTAGAGCCGTTGATACCTACGGAGAAGAGCCGCAGACTGCCGCCGGCAGAGCCAACCCCCCCAACCCCATTCTGGCTGAACGCGGTGAACGTCACCGGAAGACCGGTGGCCATACGCCCCCGGACCCGGCTGGAAGGGATTTGCGTGCCGACGCCGACCAGTGCCTGTGCCGGCACGCTGAAGTAGGCCACGAGGTCCACCGTATTAGTCTGCCCCGCGTTCACGTTCCAGGTAGTCTGGATTACAACCGGGGCGGGGAAGTTGTTCACTGCGTTATCGGCAACTCCCGCCATGGTCTGAACCGCTCCCGACGTGACCAGTACCGTGAGATTACTCGGCGCGGTCGCGGCCAGGGAAATGACTTGAACCTGTGCCGGAAGCTCGCTAGCCCTGAGCGCCAGGACGACGCTCAGGGCAAGCGGGCTGAGTTTCCAGCTACAGAAACGCATGATAGCCCAAATCCTCGGGGATCTCAGTCCTACTGCACGACTGCCTGGAGGTTGAGCGTACCCGTGTAGTCACCGGCCATGGTGGTCGTGCCGGTTAGGTCGAGGCGGAGATCCAGCTGGTCGGTCCGCGAGCCGAAGTAGCTGCCGGCGCCCACGGCCTGGCTGAAGAGCTGGAGCGTTCCGCCGGCAACTCCCACTCCTCCGACCGCGCCCGAGGTGAACGGCGCGTACGCAGTCGCGTTAACCCGTCCCTCCACTTTGGACGAGGGAATGAAGTCGGTGCCGTTAGCCAGCGCCTGGGCCGGGGTGGCAAACCAGCCGACCAGCCGGACCGATGAGCCCGCGGTCAAATTCCACGCGGTGGTCAGGCTGACCGGCGTGAAGTTGTTGACGTTTGAATTATCGGTAATGCTGGCCAGCGTGGCGGCCGACGCACTCGGGCTGACCGTCAGTGTGGCGTTCTTGGTGGCGGTGAGCGATACAGTGGCCACGTTCGACGTAAGGCCTACCTGAGCCACTGCGCTGCTGCTCCCAACAAGAAGGAGCGCGGTCGTGCCCGTCAGGACCTTCTTGAGCCAGGCTTGCATTGCTCGACTCCGAGGCTGGGGTTCATAACCACAGGATCGAGCCACGGAGGTACAAGAGCCGTGCCTGTGACGAGATCGAGACGAAGATGAGGAGTTATACAGTGATTTACGGCCGACGAACGCAGAGAAGACCGGGGTTGCAGCCGACCCCACCAAGGAAGCCCGGCCCTCGGCAGCCAGTTGTTCCGCCGGCCATAAGCACCATCCTAACCAGGCCGTATCCAAGCGTTTATGCGACAGGATCACGCCGGGGTGAGGGACTGAGGCCTGACCCAGACCCAAAGAGCTAAATCCTAGTGGGGGAGGGGTTTGTATCTACGTCGTTACAATTCCGAGCAGTTTTCGGTCGGTGGTGCGGAGGCTGTCATGATCCGGCCAGAACCCGTCAAATTGCGACAGTACGCCGCAGCCGGAATCAATCAATCCTCATCATGATCGCGGTCGTGATCACGCCGCTCCCGGCGGGCAGGATCGTCTTCGCTGCCCGG
>DASPKB010000414.1:0-4746 GCA_035628315.1 Gemmatimonadales bacterium
CGTTCTCTGGGCCAGGCCAGCCGCTGCCCTGCAACGCCGGGTGCCAGCCATTCGTAGCTGTCGTGCTCCCGACTGAGCCTCACGGTCGCCGCTTGATCCACAAAGGCCACGAATACCGGGATCAATGCCACCTCATCCAGCCGATGCTGGTAGAACATTTCTACCCGGCTCAGGTTGTACAGATGAACCGGGGTGAGCCCGGTCTCTTCCCCGACTTCGCGAATCGCTGCGGCCGCCGGCCGCTCATCTCCATCTATGTGGCCGTGTACAGTCTCCCAGGAACCCGGGCACCGGCCGCCGGGGGCACGGCGTAACGCCAGGCACTCGAGCGACGTCCCTGCCCCGCGCATGACATATACGTCTACCAGAGAAGCTCGGACCGTCGTCACGGCCGCCAGCCTGCAAAGGCGGAGAGCAATGACAATCCTGCCGTCTGAGACTTTTCCGGGTGAAACTGAACTCCGATTACGGACTCGTTGCCCACAATCGTCGGGAAGACGCTGCCGTAGTCTCCGGTGGCTAGCACCATCTCGTCCTGAACTGCGGAGGGATGATAGCTATGCACGTGATAGAAGAACTCGGCGGGTCCTTTAAAGGCCCCGCTCAGAACCGGATGCCGTTGACCCGAAGGCGTGAGATCCACCTTAGCCCATCCGACGTGCGGCACCGGGAGAGTGGTGGAGAATCGCTGCACCCGGCCGGGCAACAGGCCCAACCCCCGGGCTCCCGGCGCCTCTTCGCTCAGCTCGAACAAGAGTTGGAGGCCTAGACAGATACCCATGACCGGCCGGCCGGCCGCAGCCACTTCCACCAGTGCCTGAGCGAGGCCGGTGGAGGCGAGCGTACGGGAGGCTTGGCCGAAGTTGCCCACACCGGGAAGCAGGACCCGCTCAGCCCGCCTGACCTGCTCGGGTTCCCCCACAAGCTCGGCCGCGTGTCCGGCGGCGCGCAGCGCACGTACCACGCTAGCCAGGTTGTTCACCCCGTAATCCACGACCGCAATCACAGCACACCTTTGGTGGAGGGGGCGCCAATTACGCGCGCATCCAGGGCGATGGCGGCATCAAAGGCCCGGGCGAAGGCCTTGAACGCGGCCTCGACGATGTGATGCGGGTTGTCGCCGCGGATGAGGTCGAGGTGAACCGTGAGCTCCGCATTGAGCACCAGGGCCCGAAAGAACTCGGGTGTCAGGAAGACATCGTAATCGCCGAGCATTTGCCACTTGGGAATATCGATGTGATACGACAGATAGGGACGCCCCGAGACATCGATGACGCACCGCACCAGTGACTCATCGAGCGGCACGGCCGCATCAGCATAGCGGCGGATTCCGGTCCGGTCGCCCAGGGCCCGTTTGAGCGCCTGCCCCAGGGCTATGCCGGTATCCTCTACCGTATGATGACCGTCGACGTGGAGGTCTCCCCGAGCCTCAACCGTCAGATCCAGCAAGCCGTGCCGGGCCAGGGCGGAGAGCATGTGGTCAAAGAACCCGATCCCGGTTCTGACCATCGCGTCGCCCTTTCCATCGAGATCTACCCTGACACGAAGATCGGTCTCATTGGTGGTGCGGGTGACTTCGCCAATACGAGGCACCTATACTCCACGACTCTTGTGACGCCCTGACAATATTTCATCGAGCGCGCGAATGACCGCTGCCATGTCCTCCGCCGTGCCGATGGAAATGCGCAGACACTCGGCGAGCCCCGGCGCACCCGAGACATCCCGAACCAGGATACCGTGCTGCTGGTGCAGGCGCTGGAACACATCGCTGGCAGGCAAGGCCACACAGCGGACGAGGACGAAATTTGCGGCTGTTGGATATACCACCAGCCCAGGCAGTCTCCTGAGATCTGCCAGGAATCGCTCCCGCACGTCGATCAGCTCCTCCACCCGGGCGGCGAGCGCTGCGGCATGGCGGAGTGCCACCTTTGCCGCTGCCAGAGTGATCAGGTTGACGTTGTACGGAAGCTTCCCTTTGGCAATTTCTTCAGCTACGGCGGGGTGCGCCAGAGCAAACCCGAAGCGAAGGCCCGCGAGTCCAAAGGCCTTCGAGAAGGTTCGCAGCACAACAACGCGGGATGAACGGCTCAGCTCTTGGAGTGAGCTCGGCCCTCCGAAATCCTGGTAGGCCTCATCGCAGAGAATCAGGGCATTGGTCTCGTCCAGCAGCTGCTCTACCGCGCCGCTGGGCAGCGCCGAACCGGTGGGATTGTTCGGCGAGTTCAGCACGATGACGCGAGCCTGTTCCCGACGCGCTGTCTCGATCAGCCGCGGCACGTCAAAGTGGAAGCTCTCACTCAGCGGAACCGGTACGTAGCGTCCTCCCAGGACGCCGGTGATCAGCCGGTACAACGAAAACGTAGGGGATGGCGCCACTACCACGTCGTCTCCACCGAGCGAAACCCCTAGCGTAGCCTGGATGAGCTCGTTGCTCCCGTTGCCGACGATGACCCCGTCCGGCACCCAGCCGTACCTCGCGGCGATCGACTCCTGGAGGTCCCTTGGGGTAAATGCGGGATAGCGCTGCCAGGGCAGGACCAGGGCTCGATCAAGCACCTCCTGCTTCAGCTCGGGAGGAAAATCGAGCGGAGATTCGTTCTGGTTGAGCTTATGCCGGGCCTCGGCGGCTGCCAGCGAATACCCGGGCTGGCTGCGGACCAGAGGCTTGATCAGTGCGAGTCCGTCGGCGGCATCCGGTAGCCGTCCCCCGGGCCCGGGGCTGCTGGTCGAGGTAGGAGAGGGAGAAGTAGAGTGAGGGGGTTGCCGGGAGCTCAAGCGCGACGGCGGCCGAGCACCGCCTCGAGCCTCGCTGTGAGCGAACGGGCACGAAACGGCTTGGTCACGAAGTCGTCGGCGCCCAGCTCGAACACGCGGACTTCGTTATCCTCATCGCCCTTTGCGGTAAGCACCATGACCGGGATGTCCCGGGTAGCCGGACGTGACCGGAGCTGCTGCAGTACGCCATATCCATCGAGCCCCGGGAGATTGAGGTCGAGAATGATGACATCGGGCGCGAAGCGGTCCACCTCATCGAGGGCCTGGACCCCGTCCCGCGCCTCGGCCACCTCGTAGCCCTCCCGCTGCAACAGGTCCTTCATCACCCGACGCAGTTGCTCCTCGTCTTCGACCAGGAGGACACAGGCTCCCTGCCCCCGGCCCAGGGCCGGTGTGCCATTATCCCCGACCGGCTCCTCGAGCAACTCCATGTCCATCGACAACTCCGCCAGTGGAGACACCGGGGCGGACACTGAGACGGCCGCTGGAGCGGGTGGGGGAGGAGCCGCTTTCCCCCGGCCTCGTCGTGGAGAGGAGGGCTCCGCCGTCTCAGGCTCGTCCTCACGAGGCAGGTCGGTGACCCGGAGCAGCTCCTCGAATGTCGATTCTCCGCCCAGGACGTGACGCAGCCCGCTGCCAAAGAGCGAACGCATGCCCGCTTCCCGGGCGGCCTCGGCGATCTTTTCCGCGGTGGCACCAGCGGCAATTCGGCGCTCGAGCTCGGGGTTCATGGTCAACACTTCGACGATGCTGAACCGGCCGCGGTACCCGGTCATCGAGCATTCGGAGCAACCCACCGCCTGATACAAGGTCGTTCCCTGGGGAACGAACCGCGCCAGACGCTCAGCAACCGGCTCGGTTGCAACCTGGCGGCAGTTCTTGCACAGCCGCCGCATGAGCCGCTGGGCCACGACACCGCGCAGGGCTGGAGCGATCTTGTACGACTCCATGCCGATGTCGACCAACCGGGTCACCGTGTTGGCGGCATCGTTGGTGTGCAGCGTAGAGAGCACCAGGTGACCGGTGAGCGAGGCCTGCAGCGCGATCTGAGCGGTCTCCTTGTCTCTGATCTCGCCGACCAGAACTACATCCGGATCCTGCCGCAGGATCGATCGCAGTGCGGAGGCAAAGGTCAGTCCCGCTTTCTCGTTCACCTGCACCTGCACGATGTTCTCACCGAGCTTGTACTCGACCGGATCCTCTACGGTGACGATGTTGACCCCGGTGCCCTGTACCGCACGCAATGCGGAGTAGAGGGTGGTGGTCTTGCCGGACCCGGTTGGGCCGGTGACCAGAATGATTCCTTCTTTATGACCCAGCAGCGATCGGATGGCCTTCTCCTCTTCTTCGGCCAGTCCCAGCGAATTGAGGGCGAGGGTGGTGGCTTTCTGATTCAGGACCCGGATTACGACCTTTTCGCCGTGTGACGCCGGAAGCGTGGACACCCGGAGATCCACGTGCTCGCCGTTGACCGAGACGCGTGCCCGCCCATCCTGCGGCCGCAGCCGGTCGGCGATATCCAGCTTGGACATGATCTTGATGCGGGAGATGAGCGGCACGCCGGCACTCTTGGGGATCTTCATCATCTGCCGCAGCACACCGTCGATCCGGTATCGAACGACCACGCCGCCTTCGATCGGTTCGACGTGGATGTCGCTCGCTCGATTGGTGATGCCGTCGGCGATCATCGTGTCTACCAGGCGAAGGATCGGCCGCTGGCTGGCCTGTTCCTCACTGGCCGCGTTCGCTTCCTCCTCCTCCTTGATCTGCTCCACCTCGAAGTCACTGCCCATGCCCTCGAGGAGCCGCGACACGGCGGTTTCGGTCTCCCGGTACACCTCGTCCAGCTTGTCCCGGATCTTGGAGGGGGACCCCAGCAGCATTCGAACCTCTCGCCCGGTAGCGAACGCCAGCATCTTTTCGGCATCGATGTCGAAGGGATTGGCCGTCGCCACTTCCAGGTAGGAGTCT
>DASPKB010000415.1:0-3268 GCA_035628315.1 Gemmatimonadales bacterium
GTTCTCGCCTCATTTGCTCTGTCCCATGACGACGACCCGCTAGTCATTTCCTATGAATCCGTAGCTCCCAACTTGACTCTGGGCCCGGGGAGCTACTTCGCTCTTTTTGCTCCTCAGGGAAGCGATGCCGGGTCTCTCCTGGTCAGCGCCAGCGATCCATTCAATTACCAGGCTGGATCGATCCGAGCTGGGTTCTTCGATCCCGCAACCGGGATCTCCTCTGCCGAGGCGCACAGGGGCGCTGTTCGCGTCCTCGGGGTCCGGGCTACGCCAAGGGCGGCCATTCAACTCCTGATGACGGATGTTAGAGCTCTGGTTTCGGAAGGTGAGCTGCCCAAGGGTTGGGGAAAGAGCCTGTTGAACAAGCTCAGCACCAGCATTGCGAGCTTGGACCGAGATCGCACCACGGCCGGATGCAACCAGCTTCGCGCGTTTGTAAGTCAGGTCAGCGGCCTTGTCCGCACTGGTCGACTCGCGATCCAATCGGGCCACAAACTGATCGATGCGGCCGGACGGATTCGCACTCAAATCAAGTGTGTTTAGGGGCCTGCTGACTGCTTGACAGCTGCTTGACGCCCTGGGGCTAGAGTGCGGACGTATCGTCGCTCCCACTGACACCCGAGTGAGTCCAAGTGCGAAAGTGGATGACGCGTCGTGCGGCTCGTGCCGTCCAGCGGGTACTGTACCCCATCCCCAAGCATCTTGCGAAGAACCACGTCACGGTTGGCGGTGACGCCCTCCGGGAGCTCCGGACCTGCCTGGAGACGAACCTCTACCGTGGTAGCCGTGATCCCAAGCTTTATGGCGACACCTACGAGTACACCCTCCAGAACAAGATCCTCGGGCGGCTGAACTGGCAGCGGCGGATGATCGTGCCCTGGCTGGACGCGGCAAAACCCCTTTGGGGGAGCCGGATTCTCGAGATCGGCTGCGGGAGCGGGCCCTCGACTGTGGGCCTGGCGGAGCAGGGTGCATCGGTGGTCGGGATCGACGTGGACGCGGATGCCTTGGACGTAGCGCGGGAGCGGATGCGGATCTACGGACTCCCAGCCGAGTTCCGGCTCACCAACGGTGCCGATCTCGACGCCTTCCAGGGTGAGCACTTCGACTTCGTGATCTTCTTCGCGACGTTCGAGCACATGACGATTCCTGAGCGACTGAAGGCCCTGCGGGATACCTGGCAGCTTCTGCCGATGGGTGGGCTACTGGTGATCGTCGAGACCCCCAACCGGCTCTGGTACTTCGATGGCCACACCGCACGGCTCCCGTTCTACCACTGGCTGCCCGACGACCTTGCATTCGAGTACGCCCGGTTCAGTAAGCGGGTTCACTTCCGGGAGATGTACTACGACATCTCCACCCAGCGTGAGGCGTTCCTGCGTCGGGGCCGCGGTGTGAGCTTCCACGAGTTCGACGTCGCCATCCGTCCGTCGCAAACCCTGGACGTCGTGAGCAGCCTCTCGACTTACCACGGCATCCGGTACCGGCCGCAGCGCAACCTCTTCGATCGGCGCTACCGGAGACTGTTGAAGCGCATCTACCCGGGTCTCCACGATGGTTTCTACCAGGCCGCCCTCTTCCTCATTGTCCGGAAGGACTGACTGACGGTTTCCGCAGGACTCAAGAAAACCGGGACGTGTGCGGAAACTTAAGACTCGCGGCCGAGCGTCCCCCCTCCACGTTTAGATCGGCGCTCACGTCTGGACAGGTCTTTGAGCGAAGCTACTCTCGCGGTCAGTACGAGAACCGCTACCCGGATTACACCGGCAATGGTGACGCCGAGAGTTGCGGCGCTGCTGATTGCCCTGGGCCTGGTGCTCGTGGGCCGGCTGTTGGCCTCCCTCTGGCTCGCCGTACCCGCTGGCGACTTTGAGCTGCTCTACGCCGCGGCGGTTCGCCTGCTCACCGGAGAGACTCCATATCCAGCCGGAAGTCAGTGGCTTCCGTACCCGCTCCCGGCCGTGCTCTTCCTGGTGCCGTTCACCGCGTTTCCGGTCGAGATCGCGCGTCCCGTCTTTGACGTCCTGATCGGATGGACCTTCGCCTACGGGCTCTGGAAGTATCGAGGGACCTACGCACTCGTTGCGCTGCTGTCGGGCGCCTACCTCTTCGCTCTGTGGCATGGCCAGACCACGCCGCTGATGGTGACCGCCAGCCTGATCCCCGCAGCCGGGTTTCTCCTCGCTATCCGGCCCAACACGTCTCTCGCGCTGTGGGCCGCCCGGCCTGCCTGGAAGACGCTGCTCGGCATGGCGGCGTTCCTCGCCATAACGATGCTGGTGTGGCCCTCCTGGCCTACTGACTGGCTGATCGCGATGCCGCTGGACTACTCCGCCTGGCTGCCTCCGATCCTCCGTCCCTTCGGCGCCCTGCTCCTGATCGCCGCTCTTCGCTGGAACCTGCCGGAAGGCCGGCTGATCTTCGCGACCGCCTTCCTGCCCCAGACCGCTTTTCCCTACGAGCTGGTCCTGCTGGCGCTGGTCCCGGCTACGGGCCTGGAGATGGTGGTCTACGTCGTCGGCACCTGGATCGCGCTGGCGGACGCATCCGGCACGCTGCAGCTACTCGGCGGCTCGACCTGGACCATGACCGGTTGGCCGGTAACGCTCTGCGCGGTGTATTTCCCGATGCTCTACATGGTGCTCCGCCGCCCTGGATCCAAGGGCGGGCCCTGGATCGGGAAGGAGCGGAGACGGCCGCACCGGCTTCCTGATGACGACCTCAAGGTGAGCGTGACAGCAGACGATACCGGCAGGTTCACCGCGACCGTGACTCACGTTCCCACCGGACATGCGATGACGGAGACGTCGGCGACCCGGAAGGATGCGGTGCGGAGGGCCCACGACAAGCTCGCGGCGCTTCTTGCCCGCACCAACCGGCTGGCCCGGAAAGAGCCCGCCGAGCCGAAGAAGGCCGGCCGAGCCGACTGATGAGTGAGATTGATCGTTCTTGACCATCTTCGGATAGTGCAATTTCCTGCAGATCTAACCCGAACCCAGCCCTCCCGCTAAGATCCGAAAGAGCAACTAAACCACACCTCATTTTCCTCTCGAGCATGCCTCGACCTCTCGGCAGACTGACGCTGCTCGTCGTTCTCGTGGCCTGCGGTGACGCCGCCGAGCCGGGTACCCGCCCGGTTGCGTCGGTCGCCATCGTTTCCGGCGACCTGCAGGCCGGATCGCCGGGAGAGGAGCTGGCCGATCCGCTGGTTGTGCGGGTGCGCGACGCCGAGGGAAATCCGGTGCGTGGCCAGATCGTCAACTTCCGC
>DASPKB010000416.1:0-2368 GCA_035628315.1 Gemmatimonadales bacterium
TCGGCCTGGCGTTCGAGAATCGTGAGGTATTTGCCGTCGATCGAAACCGGCCGGCCTCCGTCCTTCGGCACAAGGCGCGCCTTGTACGTGCCGCGAGAATAGGCCAGATCGCCGGCGGTCTCGACCTCCTGGTTGGTGATGCCGATCTCGAAGGTGAATCGGTCCAGCATCGCCTCGTTCCGCGCCCGGATGTTGTCCTTCCCGGCGATGGCGGCTTCGTCGGGGGGCATCTGAATACCATCCTCGGTCCAGAGCGAGAGCCACCGCTCTAGGTCTCCCTCGTTCAGGCTGGCCGCGTACTCCTTCCAGAGCGCCTCGGTTGCGGCGGCGGCACTCGCCTTCCGCTGCTCCTGGCTGCAGCCAGCCAAGTGCAGGAGTAGCCCCGCTGCAAGGGCAAATCGTCCTGCCAGCGGAAGTGACTTTATCTTGACCTCCGGATTTCTTCCTTCGCTGTGGATGCTGCCGCCGGTCGGGGGATTCCGGCGATGCCGGATACGTCTTGTCTTCGGTTATACTCCACGGTGACGGCTCCCACCAGGGTTTCCCCATTGGTTGGATCATTCCTGATATTTTCGTAGGTTGAAGCAGGGATGTTTGGACCGGTAGCAGGACGACAGAGTACACCTGATGAGACAGATATCCTTATCCGTGCTGGCCGCGGCCACGGCGCTGCTCGCACTGGCATGTGGCGGGCAAAGCCGGCCGCCCAGCACTCAGCCGCAGCCTCAGCAGCGCTATCCCTATACTGAAGCCGACGTCCGCTTCATGTCGGACATGATCCGGCATCACGGTCAGGCTCTGGTTATGGCGGGCCTGGCCCCGTCCCGCAGTGCCAGCCCCACGGTCCGGACGCTGGCCGAACGAATTGCCAGCGGCCAGCAAGATGAAATTGCCCTCATGCAGCAGTGGCTTCGGGATCGGCAGCAACCGGTAACGGAGCCGGCGGGCCCGGGTGATCACAGTGCCACGGATTCGACTGGTCATGCGGCAGGCCAGGGCCACTCCCACGGCGGACATGACTCGCTCATGCCAGGCATGCTCACCCAGAGTCAATTAGACGAGCTGGACCGGGCCCGGGGCCGTGACTTCGACCGACTCTTCCTTCAGTACATGATCCAGCACCATCGCGGCGCTCTTGCCATGGTGGACCGGCTGTTCGCCACCCCGGGAGCGGCCCGGGAAGAGCCGACATTCAAACTGGCCAACGATGTCAGCGCCGACCAGTCTAGCGAGATTACCCGAATGGAACGGATGCTGGCCGAATTTTCGGGAGCCGGAGGTCAGTGAGGTACGGCATCTCTCTGAAACCCCTGGCCCTATTCATCCGTAGACCGCACACTAGAAGGCTTCCGTACCGCACCAGCTCACATAACCACCACGAAGGAACCTGCATGGCCTCCGCCAGATACTCGTCGCTCGCGCTCGTGCTCGGCATTGGATTGCTCGCCGGGTGCGCCCGGTCTACTACATCGTCGGCCGACAGCCCATCGCCCAATCCCGATGCGGCATCCGCCCGCCCCCCCAGCCCCGATCCGCGGGTTGGGTTGAAGCCCGGCCTGATGGATGCGGGAGAGGCTATCTGGAACCTGCGAGTACTGTCCAAAACCCCTCCCCCCGAGCAGTTCCAGGGCGTCACCAACTCGGATCTCGCTTTCCTCGGTCAGTATGCCATCCAAGGGAACTACAACGGATGGCAGGTCTGGGACATAAGCAATCCGCGGAAGCCCAGCCTGAAGACAGCCTATGTCTGTCCCGCGTCGCAAAGCGATGTGTCGGTGTACAAGAACCTGCTGTTCGTCTCGGGAGAGGACCTGTCAGCGCGGCTCGACTGCGGAACCCAGGGGGTGGAGGACAGCGTAAGCAAGGATCGCCTGCGGGGGCTCCGGATATTTGATATCAGCGATATTGCCCGTCCCAGAAATGTCGGCAACGTACAGACCTGTCGTGGCTCCCACACGCACACGGTTCTGGTCGACCCCAAGGACCAGGAGAACGTGTAAGTGTACATCTCCGGCTCCGGCCCGGTGCGCTCCAGCAGTGAACTGCCCGGCTGCGTCGTCGGGATGCCTTCGAAGGACCCCAACTCGGCCTGGTTCCGGATCGAGGTCATCAAGGTGCCGCTGGCTCGTCCGGAGCAGGCCCGGGTAGTGAGCTCACCCAGGATCTTCAACGACCTGGTGGCACCAAAGACCCACGGCGAGGCTCCGGAAGACAGCGCTGCGCACGCACGTCAGATCGACCAGGCGAAGGCGGCGGGGCTGTTCATCGCTGACGTTCCGGGCGATGGGGAGATCATCATTCCCCCTGAGCACAGCCGGATGATGCTGGACAGCATCGTCAAGGCGCGGGGCGGAAGCGGCGCTCCGAC
>DASPKB010000417.1:0-6247 GCA_035628315.1 Gemmatimonadales bacterium
GACCCAGGAAATAACCGGAGGTGAGCAGCGAGGAGGTGGCGGTCGTAAAGCCGCCGCCCAGGTTGGACTGGCCGGAGCCGGTGTAGCCGATATCGCTCGAGGCAGAAATGGAGGGCAGCAGGTTGCCATACGCGCTGCGCACGCCCCACCGCGCGGGAGATGCGTCGTTCAACGTCTGCCGGTAAACCGGACTGTGCGCTCGTGCCTGCTTCAGCGCCTCGGCCAGTGAGAGGGTCACGACAGCGCGGGCACGGGGAGAGGGGGCAGCCACAGGGGTTGAGTCCTGCGCGGCGACTGCGGCGGGGAAGGGTACTGCAATCGCTGCCGCAAGCAGCCTACGCCAACGGATCATGAAACAAACCCTTGCAAGGAGGTGAGAAACCGGCGCCAATACGGAGGCCCTGCCGCAGCAGTTTCAACTTGCGACAAGTGAGTCCGATCTAATCCTGAGCTCGGGACACCACGGTGGCGTTCTCGGCAAGCTCGAGACGGAGCAGGCGGCCTTGGGCATCAGTGGAGAGAGAGCCCCGGATATCGCCGGTGAGAGTTACCCGCCCGGCTCCGCCGGCTGCGCCGGATTCGCGGCGGGCTACGAATGAGGCCCGTTTCCCGGCCCGGGGGAAGACGGCCGTAAGAGCCTTGCCGTTGGGTGTGGCAAGATCGGCAACTGCCAGGTAGAGGGAGAACACGTTCTCGTCCAGCAGCACCACATCCGGGCCACCCGGCAGCTCGCGCCCGGCCTCGGAGCCCCTAGCCACGGTCCGAATAATCAGCCGCGCCCCTGATCCGGCGGCTAGAATCACAGTGGGCCCGTTGGGGCCTTCGACGTCCAGCTGAAACTTGGCCAGAGTAAAGTCCTGGGTCCGGTCGAGTGCGGCTGCGATTCTGAGGGTGGGATTGGCTGCCGGATACCGGGCTCTGGCTCGGAGTGTCGTTCCGGGGGCCCCGCGACCCCGGCCTTGGGTGAGGCTGAAATCCTCCCGCCCGACTTCCTGCCCCCCTTGCTCGATGACGAGCTTGGTTTCGTTCGACTCCTGGGCGAGTGCCTGACCGGCAGGCGCAAGCACGAGCAGAACGGCGGCGAGGCGCATGGCTTCTCCGTTTCGCATCAGGACTTCGTGAGGCAGCTGGTCACTCGGTCGAGGATAAATCTATACAACCGCTCACCCTTCTGGGTGGATGCCAGACTGGGGTATCCCACAGAGCCGGGCGATCCTTCCGGGAGGCGACGGCTGTGACCGGGCCGATACCGCTGCAACATGCTGGGCGGCAGATCGAAATCCCGGGCCAGCTCCATTTTCACCAGCTGAGGCGCCAGGAAGAGCAGGAGCGATGTGTCCAGCTCTCCTCCATGAATGGGTGCGGAACGTGACAGCAGGTCACCGAAGTCCATGCTGAAGATGTCGATCACCGTCACCGCGGCTTCGTCGGTGCGGATGGCGCTCAGGGCTTCGAGGTGGGCCTCGCTGGACTGCGCGGTGATGATGAAGAACTCACGGACGCCTGCCCCCTCCTCCCACGATTCGATAAGTTCGTTCATGACCCGGTGAAGCGTTCGACGTCGGAGAGCCGCGCCGCCTGGGAAGGGGCGGGTCGCCTCGTGGACCCCATACTCCACTGTGGGCGTCCTCAAAACGCCAAATGCTTCGGACAGGTCGTCCGCCAGCCGTTCCACGATGATCGTATCGCAGCCGAGTGGTAGGTGGGGACCATGCTGTTCGGTGGTGCCCACGGGAACAATGAGCGTGGGCCGTTCGAGCAGCCGCTGGGCCACCGCACCGGGAGTCATCTCCTTCAAACGCCAAGGGTGTCGGTCTTGATTCATCGCGGGCGCTGGTGGGTTCTGGTTGTGGTTGCCGCAGGAGGAGCCGCCGCCGAGTGGCTCCGGCAACCGTCAGCTGCGCCGGTGTGGATCGCATGGCTCTCAGCCATCGTGGGAGCGATCCTGCTCTGGCCGGCGGCCGGTTGGCGGCGACGCGGCCTGTTCCTCGTACTCCTCGCGATAGCCGTGAGCCTCACCCTGGGTCATCGGCACCTGATTGCAATCGAGACCCGCTGGCCCGAGGAGCGCGAGAAGCGGGTAACCGCGGCCTCGGAGCACCTCGACGGCGACCTCCACGCCGCGCTGCACCGAGCCGAACGGTTGGCCGAGGCCGCCATCGCCACCCCAGCAGATAACCGGGTTGCGGCGCTGCGCATCCTTGACCGGATGATTCCCTCGGCAGGGCCGGAGATGAGCGCGGTAGTGTTCGACTCGGAACGCCGGCCTGCGGCTTGGGCCGGCCGCCATCGTCTGCCACCTCGCATCGAAGGCGACTCATTCGCCGCCCGCGCCAGTGGATATTATGTCGTGCTGGAGGCGAGGCGCCACTCGGAGGACGGGCGCACCGCCGTCGCCGGCGTGCTCATTTGGGCTCATCCCGCCGTACCCGACGGCGGCCGCAGCCTGGCGGAGCTGTTCCGGTTGCGGACTGAGGTCGGCCTGGCCGTGTATCCCGCGGGCACCGCTCCCGACAGTGCCGACGTGTTCGACTATGAGGAGCCTACTACTGCCGGGCAGCGGCTGCTGTTCAGTGTGCAGCCGATTCCACCGGAGCAGGGCTCCGCAAAGGAGTTGGTGCTTCTTCGCACCAGCCGCACCGTCGTGTGGCTGGTGCTTCTCGCCTTCGGTTTGGGGCTGAGCCTCGCTCAGGCACCTCTGGAACGGTTTCTCCTCCTCGGACTCGTGCTCTGGCTTGCGGCGCGGGCACCGATCGGTACGGCACTGGGTCTCCAACCTTTGTTCTCCCCGGCAACCTTCTACCGCCCGCTCCTCGGACCGCTTTCCGCGTCCGCCGGTGTCCTGGCCCTGGCGGGGATTCTGCTGACGATGGCCGGAGTGTGGCTCTGGCGACGCCGGCTTCCACGCCGATGGTACGGTGTTCTCCTTGGCGCGGTGCTCCTCCTCGTATCTCCCTATCTGATCAGCCACCTGGGAAAGGGCATCACTCCTCCGGCCGGTGGGGTGCCGGTCGGGCTCTGGCTCACCTGGCAGTTGATGTTGTTGGTGGCAGCTTCCGCGCTGATCCTCGGGGCAGCGGCGCTGTTCCGAGGAAACGATCCGGAGACGCACACTCGCTGGCGTATCGTGCTCGGCGTCACCATTGCGCTCGCTGCAACCGTCATCGGTGTGCTGGTCTGGAGCCCGCGCGGCGGGTGGCCCGACTGGTACACCTTCCTCTGGACACCAGCCCTTTTGCTGGTGACGCTGCCCGCACCGCGCTGGGCAACCATCAGCGGCATTGCGCTGGTAGCAGGAAGCTCCGCAGCGCTGGTCACCTGGGGCGCCGAGCTGTCAGGCCGTGTGCAGGTGGCCCAACGTGATGTCGGCCGGTTGGGAGAGGAGCCGGATCCACTCGCCGTGCCGCTGCTGGAGCGGTTCGGCGAACTGGTTCGCCGCTCACCACGCCCGGCAAATGCCACACAGATGTTCGCGCTATGGCACGGCTCTGTCCTCGGCGATCAGGGTTATCCGGCGCATCTGGCGCTCTGGTCCAGCTCCGGCGAACTGCGAGACGAGCTGACCCTCGATTCGCTCGATCTGCCTGCGCCGCTGCTGGCGCAACTGGTACGTGAGCTGCCGCCCGGCGACAGCGTGTCGGTCATCGATGTAATCCGGGTTCCCGGTGTCCACTACATCCTGCTGCTCCGTCTCGCGGATGAGGCGGTAATGTCGGCCTCGATTGGTCCGCGCTCCGAGCTGATCCAGCCGGGGAGGGTAGGACGCCTGCTGAATCCAGGTGGACTTCGCCGCCCGCTCTACTCGCTCACTCTGTCACCTCCCGGCGATAGTGCCGGACCCATGCCGCAACCCCGATGGCGTCGGGAGGGGTGGGCACTTCGCAGCGAATATCCCCTCGTGCTCTCAGGTGTATCTCGCTCGATCCACGCTGTTGTTGATCTTCGGGGGCCGGTGCCGCTCTTCGTGCGCGGAGTTCTGGTAGTGCTGCTCGATGCGGCGGTGCTGGCGCTGCTCTGGTTTGTGGCGGAGCTGGTCGCGGGGGCGCGGCTCCCCCGACCACGGTGGCGTAGCATCAGCCGCTCCTTTCGAATCCGTCTGGCTTTCACGCTCGGTATTTTTTTCATCGTGCCGGCGGTTGGTTTTGCCGCGTGGAGCTTTGCCCGGCTCGCAAACGAGGCGGAGCGAAGCCGTGATCTGCTGATCACGCAGACTCTGCGTGACGCAGTGGTGAGCGCGGGCGGAATCTTCCGAACCGGCGTGCCGGCCCCGGACCAGCTCCTCGACCTGAGCCGACGCATCGATGCTGATCTACTGATCTACCATGGCGGAACGCTCACTCGCACCAGCAATGCGATCCTGGAAGATCTGGGGATCATCGGGCAACTCATGGATCCGCGCGCCTATGAAGCGCTGGCATTCGAGGGCGAGCTCGAGGTCACTCGCGAAGGGCCCATTCCCGATCTGGCAGAGCGGGTGGGCTATCGAGTCATAAGGCCGGGGCCGCCAACCGATCTCGGCATCCTGGCCACCCCTCAGCTGGCGGATGATGCTACACTCGGCGTCCGGCAGCTGGACCTCGCTCTCGTGTTGCTGCTGGCTACGCTGGCCGGAGTGGCCGCCGCGCTGAGCGGAGCGAGGATGGTGGCGAGCGCACTGTTTCGTCCAGTCGCTGAGCTTCGCCGCTCTGCGCTCGCCCTCGGGAAGGGCGAGCCGATGCCGCCGCTCGCCGAGCGGCCGCCACTCGAATTCGAGCCGGTCTTCGCCGCGTTCGAGCGAATGGCCGCCGATATTCGCTCCAGTCAGGCCGCGCTGGAAGACGCCCGTCGCCGTACCGCCACCGTTCTCGCGACTGTTGCCACCGGGGTGATCGGTGTGGACCCGGGCGGGAAGGTGCTCATCGCCAACCGGCAGGCGGTGGATCTGCTGGGCATCGACCTCGAGGAAGGCAAACCCTTCCTCGAGCGACTGTCGCCGGAGTGGCTTCCGTTGGCTGCTGCAGTCCGCCGCTTCCTGGCAAATCCTGCGCACGACGGGGCGGTGGAGCTGGATGTCGCCGGACGGCGGCTCACTCTGCAACTGGCCTCGCTCGGTCCCAACCTTCAGGGTGCAGTGCTGGCGCTCAACGACGTATCAGACCTCTCGCGGGCAGAGCGGGTGCTTGCCTGGGGCGAGATGGCCCGTCAGGTCGCCCACGAGATCAAGAACCCGCTCACCCCCATGCGACTCGGTATGCAGCACCTTCGGCGCGTCTATCGCGAACGCAGGGAGGAGTTCGACCGCACTCTCGATGAGACCGCCGAGCGCATTCTGGCGGAGATCGACCGGCTGGACACCATTGCGCGCGCCTTCAGCCGGTTCGCTGCGCCCGCGGCCAGCAACCCGCCACTGGACCGGATCGACCTCAGCGTTGCGGTCGGCGAAGTAGTTCAGCTCTATCGCCTGGCGGAGGAGGGCTGCGAGGTTCGGCTGAGCGCTCAGCCGAAATCCACGGGCGCGGCGCGCTCGGATGAGGTGAAGGAAGTGCTGGTGAATCTGCTGGAGAATGCCAGGAATGCCGGCGCTACGGTGGTGGAAGTGAGGGTCGAGCCAGGACTCATCCGAGTGTCCGACAATGGCGCCGGTATTCCTCCCGATCTCCTGCCTCGGGTGCTCGAACCCCGGTTCTCGACAACGACGAGCGGCGCCGGTTTAGGCTTGGCTATCGTGAAGCGTCTGGTCGAGGGATGGGGCGGGCGAGTGGAGCTGGAGAGCGTTCAGGGGCGAGGAACTACGGTGAGTATCCACACCGGAGTCTGACTTGAGCCGCGGTCGCCAGTTGCCGGTTGCTAGCGATTGATTCCCTTCGCCCGCTCGATCGCTGCCAAGCTGAGAGCCTCTTCTTGGGTCCTGGCGCGACGCAGCAAACGGACGGCGGTCTGCATCTGCCGGTCGGAGAGCGCACGGCGTCGGGCTTCGGCGGCAGCTCCGAACAGCTCGCGGGTGATTTCGTAGCCGAGCTGCTCATCCACGTAGGCCGACGCGTTGTCGAACGTGGTGCGGGGGACCTCGAGCCCGATCTGCTGGAGCCGCTCGTACACCTGCTCGCGCATCTGCTCGTTCACCCGGAACGATTCGGATCGGGGCGCGCCCGGCTTCTTCTTGAGATCGGCCGCGTAGTCGCTCAGCACGCCGCGGAAGAGGCTCACGTCTTCCCGGAGCACCGCGAGGAACGCGCGCTCGGCGTCGGATCGGGGCGTGCCTCGCACG
>DASPKB010000418.1:0-2005 GCA_035628315.1 Gemmatimonadales bacterium
TACACGACCAGGTCTGCCGCCTGGGGTTTGGAGTCAGTGCCGGATGCAGGCCGGCACGAGGCCACAGCGGCCAGTCCCAGGAGAAACGGCCAGGAGTAGAGCAGCCGCGACATGAGAGGGCCTTTCAGGGGAGCTTGGTGAGGCGCCGGATCGCTTCGAGCTTTTCCAGTGCGCTTCCTCCGGAGGCAGCGGGAGCGACGGAGAAGAGATCCCGGATATCGAGCAGGATTTCGAGCATCAGCTGGTCACGCATGTAGGCGTGATCCAGATCGATCATGCGGCCCTGGTCTGCCGTGCCCCTGGCCCGCTCGTAGGCTTCGCGGTAGATGGTCTCGAGGTTGGCGAGGATCCGGTCCCGGTTGCGCATGGGTCTAATCTACCCGCGGGACTGGAAAAACAGAGCGCCCCCGACTGGGTGGTCGAGGGCGCTGATACTAAAGGAGCATTAAACGCCGACGCGGGGATACCAGTATAGAATCTGGCGCTTGTTGAACACGTTGCCCGAGCAGTCGAAGGTCATGGAGAAGTTACCGGCCAGACCACTCCCAGGGCCCGCGTAATCGATCGAACCGGCCGGCTGGGCCCCGTTGGCACAGATCAACTGACCAAACATCTTCGCGTTACCCTGCGCCTGGCACTGGGCCCCAGCGTAGACCATGCCCTGGTAGTTATCGACACCGGTTGTGTTGTTACCGGCCATGAAGATGTCGCCGCCGGCCAGGAGCAGAATGCCATCAGGATGGTCGGGCCGGATATACGGGGTACCGTCCACCTTGATGGATCCGGACGCTACGATGGAGATGTTCCTGGGAGCAGCGCCGCTACCCACGTTGCCTGCGAGCCAGGCATTGCCCTGCACGCAGTACGTTCCCGCCGCCGGAAGTAGGGGAGTTCCAGTGCCCTTCCAGTTCTGGGTCGCGGCTTCCCAGACCCAGCCGCCGCTGTTACCGGGGGTCGTCACATTCGTGCTGTTGTTGACGATCCCGGCGCCGCCCGCCAGCAAAGTGAAGTCCGCGCCGGCGCAGTAGCTCACCGGATTGAGATCGGGAATTGGTATCTGCGCCGCGCCGTTCACCCTGGGCGCGGGGCTACCATCGGGAAGCCGGTAGTTGCCGGTCACCGTTCCGGTCGCGCTTACCTGACCGCTGAGGACGGGGCCACCGGCCGTGGAGGTGACGTTACCGTTGGCGTGCACGCCGCCGCAGGCACCGGAAATCACGTTGGAGTTACTCATGTTGAGGTTGCCGTCGACGAGGATGCCCGGCTGGGGCACCGAGCCGATGACGGCCTCGATCTCGGCGGTCGCGCCATCGGCGGTCACGGCGCGGCAGCGGATCATTATTCGGCCATTCATGTCGGTGCCGGCGGCATTGTCGGTGTCGGCCGTGTCGTCCCGGACCCGTACGATATAAGTGTGTCCCAGATAGGCCCGGCCGGTCAGCGGGATCTGGTCGCCGAGAGCCACCCCGGGCCAGTTGATCAAGAGGGAGTCATCCGCGTTGCCGGCCACGTTGTCACTGCCCTTGAGGATCCGGCTGAAGCTGTGCATCCGGAGATCGCCGCGCATCAGGCCAAGAGCGTGATGAGCCGCGGCCTCGGCAACGTGTGAAGCCCGGACGGCGCTCTCCCGGTTCCGCACCGACTTCGCGCTCAGATCGGCAAAGGTGAAGAAGCCGGCGAGCAGGACGAGCATGGCCACCATCGCGAACATGGCACTGGGCAGTGCCAGCCCGCGGCGATCGTTGCGATGAGCTCGAACTCTCATAACCGTAACCCCTCCGGGTGATCGCCTGCGGCCATCTCGACGTGCACGCTGCAAGAGTTGGCTGAGGCCTCCGGCCTTATTATGGAGCACGAAGGGTGCCCCGGGCTAAGGCCTCCCAAGCGACATCCCCACCCGTTTCAAGGGCTTTCCCCCTGTGACGGATTGCAGGTTGCAACCGAAGATCTGCACCGGTGCAAAGACACGCGCCTCCGACCGGGAGGTCGAAGGCGCGGGTTTCCA
>DASPKB010000419.1:0-3055 GCA_035628315.1 Gemmatimonadales bacterium
CCGCTTCCGGGGTCCGGTTGGAATGCCAGACTCTGCTTCTCCCTCCCGCGATCTCTTCCATCGTTCTGCCGGTAGCCACCGAAGTCTGATGCTCGGCCGTGACATCGGCACCGGGTTTTGCGTACTCGTCGCGGTGCTTGATCAGCAGCCACTGCGCCTTGCCCTTCTCGTCCCGCCGGGTGCGCACCAGTACCCAGGAGCCTCTGAGTCGTTTGCCCTGCAGCTCGAACTTGAAGTCGCCCTTGCCATAGCCTCGACGTAACGCATCTACCGGGTCTGCAGCCGGATCGCTACCGCCGTAAGTGTAGGTACCCTGATCCCACAGCATCACCGTGCCGCCGCCGTACTCTCCCTTGGGAATAGTCCCTTCGAAGCTGTTGTACTCGATGGGATGATCCTCCACCTGCATCGCCAAACGCTTGACTGACGGATCGAGGCTGGGACCCTTGGGCACGGCCCAGCTCTTCATCACGCCATCGAGCTCCAGGCGCAGGTCGTAATGCAGGTGGCTGGCCGCATGCTTCTGAATGACGAAAGCGAGCTTCTTCCCGCTGCGCGCGCTGCCGCCCGCCGGCTCCGCCGTCCTGGTGAAGTCCCGCTTCTGCCGGTACTCGCTGAGCTTCGACTCGGCGGCCGCTGCGCCTTTGCCGTCAGTCGCGGTCTTCCGTGGGCTACTCCGCTTCGCTGCGCTGGAAGATTTCTTGGGCACTAGCTCTTCCTTCTTCGTGCCACGCGCTTGGCGTGCCGGGACAGAGCGCTGCGAGACGCGGCAGATCTGCCTTCACGCTTGAGCCTCTTGCTCATCGCCTGGCTCCGTTTCCGAGAGGGTTTCTTCGCCTTTCTCCGGCCCTGCCCGATCTCGTAATCGCGTTGTGCCGCTTTGCGAGTTCTCTTCTTTGCTTGCCCCTTCTTGGGCGGCTTGAGCGGGACGCCCGCCCGGCGCGCCTTGGACAAGCCGATCGCGATTGCCTGCTCCGTCGAGCGCGCGCCGTGCTTGCCCCGCCGGATGTGCTCCAATTCCTCGCGGACGAATTCACCAGCAGCTGTGGTAGGGCTTTTGCCCGCTCTCAGGTCAGCCCGTGCCCTCTTGATCGTGGTTTTCTCCGGCATCCTGAATACCTCCACCTCTAGCCTGATGCCAGTCCACTCCTGCCGCAGTGCTTACCGTCACGCGGCTACTTGCTGCTAACGCCGGGGTGCCAACCTGGGAGGCCGCGGCCCCCGCCGGACTGCCCCGGCCACCGGCCCATACGTCAGCTCGGTTCCCGCTTCGGCAGCCCGCAGCAGGAGCGCGCCGCGGCTCATGTCTCCGCGCCCGACGAACTCGACCGGAAAGAGCAGCCGGTCCCCCATGACCTCGAGCAGCACGTCCACATACTTCCCGCTGGCGACGCTGCCCAGCAGCACTATCTGAAGATCAGGAATCTCGGCGAGGCGGAGGAGGTCTCGATGTAGTGGACCGCGGTAGGCTGGCATATCGGCGCGGATATCCACGCCGCCGAACTGCCGGAGGTCGGTCGGCCGGACCGGTGTATGCGCCGGCAAGAGCCCGCGGTCGGTGGTGATGACCTGTACGCCGGGAACCCCGGCAGGCGGCCGGGCGAACCGCCCGGCATAGGTCAGTTTTCCTCTGAAGTAGAGTCCGCTAAGGAAGCTGAACGCCTCGCCCAGAGTGATGCCGGCGGACCGCAGGCGCTCGGCGAGGGGAAAGCCGGCGCGTTCGTTGAGCAGAATCGCCGCCCGCTTCCCCCCGCAGTGTGCTGGTGAGAGAAGAAAGATCCGGGGTGGTAGCATGAAGTCTCAACTGGACTGCCTCGCGCGATCGCGGTAGCGAACCCGGTCGTTGGCGCGACGTCCTTTGGCCCGGGCCGGAAGACCGAGGATTGGCGTAAGCACGCGCTGCAGTGTCTCGGTCGTGAAGGGCTTCTCCAGGAAGGGGAGCTCGGGGTATGCCGCTACCAGCTCCGCAATCTCACCCACTGGGTATGCCGACATCAACACAATCGGCAGCCGAGGGTGCAGGTCGCGCGCCCGCTCGGCCAGCTCACCACCATCCATGTAGGGCATGATCACGTCGGTCAGGATCAGGCGGATCTCACCCGGGTGCTGCTGGAGGTAGCGAAGGGCTTCGCGGCCGTCGCGGGCGGTTCGAGCCTGGTACCCCAGGGCCCGCACCATACGGCAGGTGGTTGAGCGCGGGGTTTCCTCATCATCAACCACCAGGACGGTCGGATCGGCTGAGAAACGTGACCGTCGGTCTCCTCGGGAAGACATGCGGGCTCCTGGCAGCGCTAAGCCGCCAATTGCCCTCCCCACGAGGAGGGTGATCTATGTATGTGCACCGCGTGCCAAGATCACGCGGTCGGCTTTCGAACCTGCGTGAACTAAGGTGCTTAAAAGGAGCCTCCGCAAGGGGGTGTGGGTTTGTGGGCTGGGCCACACCAAGCAGCGCTGCGCGGATGTAGTCTTGAGCCAGGCACCTCGTAGAGGGCCGAAACATTCTGACTGACTGGAGTCCGTATGAATAAGCCAATCTCTCCCCGCACTCACGGATTGCTCGACTACGCCACAGCGGGCGCCACGGCAGTTCTGTCTCGGGTTCTCGGCTTCTCCCCTCCGGCTGCCCGCACGGCGCAAACCTGGGCGGCGGGGTATGGTGCACTTTCCGCCCTGACCGACTACCCGCTCGCAGTGAAGCGGGCGGTGCCCTTCCGGGCCCACGGTGCCATGGACGCAGTGATGGCGCCCATCATCCCTGCCCTTCCCTGGCTGCTGGGATTTGCCCGCGACCGTCGGGCGCGGAACTTTTTTCTCGGTCTGGCTGCCGTCACGGTAATCGTGACTGCTCTCACGGACTGGAAGTCACCCGCCACCGGCAGAGCCTGAGGCGGACATGCCCAGGTCCCACGTCGTGCTCCTCGGCGATTCCATTTTCGATAACGCGGCGTACACGGGCGGCGGTCCGGACGTCGTGAGTCAGCTTCGTCCTCTCTTGCCAGGCGGTTGGCGCGCAACCCTGCTCGCGGTGGATGGCGCTCGGACGGACGACGTATTG
>DASPKB010000420.1:0-2635 GCA_035628315.1 Gemmatimonadales bacterium
AGGCGCTCCTGGCGATCCGTTTGTGATCGAAACGCGGATCTCTCCGGTTATAGCTGGAGGCCGCGGTTGGCTCAGTTGAACCGCTGAGCAGAGGTTTCTCAGGAGAGGTCTGTCATCGTGGCTTCCCTCGCCTGCGCTCCAACGAGCCTTTCCGCCGGAGGGCTCCGAGAGCCAGCAGTTCATCCCCGCCAGTAGCGGGCGCTGCGATGGCGGGTTGCGGTGGTCTCGTGTATCCCCGAGTCGGAGCTCGGCGCTGCGCTCAGCGGGAAGCCGCTAACAGTATCAGGGCGCGGCACGGCCGTCGGAGTTGCCCACGGACGAGACGGACCCAGGGATCGCCAGCCAATCATTGGAGCAGGAGCCATGAGCACGCCTCCGACACGCCGCTCCGGCGGAAGCGCCCGCGAGGCGGCGGAGGCCGCCTTCAAGTCGGCCACCACCAAGCCGGTTGAACCCCCGGCGGGACCGAAGCCGAGCCCGGCGCTGCCGGGGGCGCGGGAAATGGTCAGTTTGCGGATCGACTGCGACGTGCTGGAACACTTTCAGGCGGACGGGCCCGGCTGGCAGGACCGCATCAACGAGGCCCTGCGGAGGGCCGCCGGCAAATAGGGCACCTGTTCGGGCCGCGTCCGGGCGAGGGCGTCTCCCGTCCGCGATTCGGACGCGTTCCGGCAGGACGACCCTCGAGGAGACCATGCCCATGACGGATCTTGCAGGCCGGCTCGCCTGGGTTACCGGCGCCGGAAGCGGCATCGGAGAGGCCGCTGCCAAGGCGCTTGCCCGGGCCAACGCGACGGTGGTCCTGACCGGTCGGCGCGTCGAGCCACTCGAGGCCGTCGCGGAAGCGATCCGGGCCGCCGGAGGCCTCGCCGCGGTGGCGCCCGGGGACCTCACCGACGCCGCTGCGGTGGACCGGATCGTGCGCGCCATCGGCGAGGAGCACGGGCGCCTCGACATCCTGGTGAACAATGCTGGGGTGAACATCCGGGAACGCAGCTGGTCCGAGCTCGAGCCCGCGGGCATCGATGCTCTTCTGAACGGCAACCTTTCGTCCGCCTTCTACGCCGCCGCTGCCTCCCTGCCCCTCATGCGGGCGAACCGGAGCGGGGTGATGATCCACACCGCTTCCTGGGCGGGGCGCTTTATCAGCCCAGTCAGCGGCCCAGCCTACACGGCGGCCAAACATGCGGTGGTCGCGATGAGCCACAGCATCAACATGGAGGAGTTCGCCAACGGGATCCGGTCGTCGGTGATCTGCCCGGCGGAGGTCGCGACCCCCATCCTGGATCGGCGCCCGCAGCCAATCAGCGCTGAAGATCGGGCCCTCATGCTTCAGCCGGACGATCTGGGCGAGCTCATCCTCTTCATCGCGACTCGCCCCAAGCACGTGTGCATGAACGAGGTTCTGATCAGCCCGGCCTGGAACCGGGGCTACCTGCAGGCTCGATGAGCGCGTGCCTGAATGTCGGGTGCGAGACGAGGCGGGTGGCGCGACCAGCCCGCCACCCTGACCAAGGGCCGGAAACTCCAACTTCGGGCGGTCCAACGTTGGGGCCCAGATCACATCCTCAACAAGGCGGATCCTAACCTTCTCCGAGCTGCTCCAGGCGACGGCATCACCCCTACCGCCGACCGGGAGGTCACTTGTATGGTCTAGCCGGCCAGCGCTCTGCACAGGGAACCAGGCGCGCGGATCGGGGTAGGAGGTAGGATTTGGCTGCGCATCTTGAATTCAATGCGGATTTGGGCGAGGGGCTCGGTGTCTGGGCCGCGCCGATGCAAGTGTGGCGCGCCGATCTGGAGCGCGGCGGTCCACTTGACCCGGTGGATGGTACACCCGCCTCAAGTCTTTCCGCTGTACTGAAGAGCATCTCGGCCGTCAGCTTGGCCTGCGGCTTCCATGCGGGCGATCCATACCTGATCAAGCGTTACATCGCCGCCGCGAAACAGGCAGGCTGTACGATTGGCGCACACCCATCCTACCCGGATTTAGCGGGGTTCGGGCTCCGCTACATGGAACTTGCGCCTGCTGAGATCGAAGCCATCGTTCAGTACCAGGTAGCAGCCCTTGACGGGCTTTTGAGAGTAGAGGGCATCGAACTGCACCACGTGAAGTGCCATGGTGCACTCTATAATCGTGCGGCCAAGGACCCCATCGTCGCTAGCGCGGTAGCGGCAGCTGTTGCCGCTTTTCGCCGTGATCTTCCGCTCTACGGACTGCCCGGCTCCTGCCTAGAGGAAGCTGCCATCCACCTCGGCATTCCCTTCCTCCGGGAGGCGTTTGCCGATCGCGCTTATCACCAGGACGGCTCGCTGGTCGACCGGCGTAGATCCGATGCCATGATCCTCGACGCTGACGCCGTTGCTCAACGTGTCCTGCGGATGGCGCAGTCCGGCACGATTGTAACTATCGAAGGTGCGGAGCTGTCGCTGGACCCACAGACGATTTGCTTCCACTCTGATACGCCAAACGTGTTTGACTTCCTTGAGAAGAGCCGTCGTGCTCTGGAGAGCGCCGGCGTTCGGCTCATTGGGCGCGAGATCGAAGACCCTTCGCAATCGTGATCGCGAGAAGGGCGCCGACCCCGAACCGGCCAGTTTGCCAGAACATTTTGCGGCTATGCCAAGCCGCGAC
>DASPKB010000421.1:0-2079 GCA_035628315.1 Gemmatimonadales bacterium
AGGTTAGGGCTTGGTACCGGCACCGTCAATGGAGCGCCGGAGCGTACTCAATCGGATGGGTCGAAGCTGAAGCCCGGCTCTCGCCCGCACTCGCTCCAGCGCACCAGCACGGTTCCATCGGTTCCATTGAAGGTGCCGGTGAGATGCATCTCGCCGGAATCGATTCGCTGCACGGTGTCGACGCAGTCGGCGTTGTAGTGGAGCGGCGTTGGGGTGGTCACGGTGAGTACGTAGTGCTCGGTCGCACGAGTCCAGTCCAGCGTGCCCGCAATGTCCAGCGTACCGCTCGGCACCGGCGCGTTGATCTGGAGCGATGTTGCCGGGGTGTAGCTCAGGGTCCACTGCTGGTCCACCGCGGCGTCGCTCTTTCCGATAAAGGTCCGGATCAGCTGAAGGTCGGTGGAAAGAATGAGCGAGGAGACCGAGCCGCTCAACACCCGGGTACCGTTCCGGCGCACGTCATAGATGATCCGCCCGTCGGCGCTGGTGAACCGGGTGAGCAGGTTCGTCAGGGTGCCCTCATATCCGAACCCGGCGGCAGTCGGGGTCGGATCCTGGATCCGGAGCTGGCCCACGAACTCGAGGGTGCCACCCCGCCAACCGGTGAACCGGCAGGGGGGAGCGGTGAAGAAATAGACCGCGTCGTCCGGCACCCCGTCGCCATCGGAGTCCGTAGGCGTTGTCGGATTGACACAGGCGGCGTGGTAGGCGGTCGGCGCCTGGGCGGTGCCGAGAGGGTCGAGCGCGCTGGGGAGCGTGAGGGCGCTCAGCGCCGACTCGACCTCGTCGCGGGCGGTGGCCCCGATATCCTCGACAGCCCCGTTGGGAAGCTCCGAGTTGGCGGTGCTGAGGTCGTCACCGCAAGCAGCGGTGGTGGCGAGACTTAGAACCAAGGCAAATCCGCGCGCGCGGGTCCAGCGTGGGGTCATCGGTTCCTTCTCCGTCGGTCTGGCTCAGGAGCCTGTCTCAAAGCAAAGCCCCCGGAGGCGAGAATCCTACCCCCGAGGGCTCCCTACCTTGAGCATAACCTGGGCCTACTTATCTCCTCTAGAAGCCAGGAGCCGCTCGGTAAAGTCCAGCCGCTCCTCCAGCTCGGTCAGCCGGGTCTCCAGCGCATCGATGTACTCCTGGCGGCCGCTGTCAGTGCGGGTCCGCATGGCGACCTCGCTGTCGCGGTAGCGATCTCGGTGGGACCATCCGCGCGTGTACCCGTCCGGCCCGATTGCCAGGCAGCGCTCCGACCGCCGGTGCCACGCCCTGATCACCATCCAGATCACCAGTAACCAGAACAGCATTCCGAAGAAACCCATTTTCAGCTCCGATCAAGATGCCTGTTCGCTGCCCGCCTGTCCCGCCGTTCCGCCCCCTCCGCCCCAGGTCTCCTGGATATCGTCCGCGGCTTTACGCAGGATTTCCGCGACCCGTTTCAGCGCCGGATCCTCGGGCCCCCGGCGCCAGGCCCGCTTGAACGTGACGCCCGCCAGGTGTACGAAGGCGCCCTGCAGCTCCCCCAGCCCGCCACCGGTGAAGTCCCGAACGGTGTCCCGGATGCGATCCAGAATCTCCTCCAGCACATCACGGTGCTGCTCGAGGTACCGCTCGCCCTCGGGCGTCACGTGGTACACCTTCTTGCCCTCCGTCTCGACCGCCCGCACATAGCCTTCATCCTCCAGCAGCTGGAGCGTCGGATACACCGTCCCGGCTGACGGGGTGTAGTATCCGCCCAGCTTCTCCTCCAGCGCCTTGATGACCTCATATCCGTGGCGGGGCTTCTCCTTCAGTAGCCGAAGGATGACGAACTTTACCTCCCCTGACTCGAACATCTGGCTCCGCCGTCGAGGGCCACGCCCCCGAGTCTGCCAGGCGCCGGACCACCACCGGCCGCCGAACGGGAAGCCCGGCCCGAAACCCCAGTCATCGCGTGGGTTGCACATCTTTAATTATCTCCTGGTCCGTCAAGTTATTTCGGACGAACTGACGTACGATATATCGGAGGATATTACGCGGGACCCGTCTTGCCGGTTTCAGTTTCAGCGGCGCGGCGAGCGCCTGGAGGAGCCCGCCCGTCGTTCCGGGCGG
>DASPKB010000422.1:0-5485 GCA_035628315.1 Gemmatimonadales bacterium
GTAAGCCCGCGGGCAATGCCAAGCAGCACCTCCCGTTCCCGCGCGGTGAGCTGATCTAGTGCGGCGTTGCTGCTACCATACTCCCCCCGGACTGCAGCGGTAAGCCGGGTTGCTACCGGTGCGCTGAAATAGGATTCGCCGCGGCAGACCGCTCGAATGGCGGTTCTGAGCTCCGCGGCGGCGGTGTCCTTGAGCAGGTAACCGTGCGCCCCCGCCCGCACGCTTTCGAGCACGTACTCGGGATTGTTGTGCATACTGAGAATTAGAATTCGGGGCGGGGGCGTGCTGGTACGCAGGCTGGCCGCGACCTCCAGTCCGGACTGGTCCGGCATGGAGATGTCGAGTACGACCACGTCCGGCTGCAGCTCGCCGGCGAGGGAGATCGCTTCCGAGCCGCTGCCGGCTTCACCAACCACCACCAGGTCGGTCTCGCTCTCCAGGACATGGCGGATTCCGGTGCGCACAATCATGTGATCATCGGCGACCAGCACCCGGATCGGCCTAGCCATGCTGCTCCGACCGGCCTGACGGCACCAGCACCTCGAGCAGTGCGCCGGCGCCGTTCAGCGGCTGCAGCCGAACGCTTCCCCCGAGCGCCGTGATCCGCTCCCTCATTCCCGCGAGCCCCATATGACCCGCCATCTCGAGCCGCTCCGGGCTCCAGTCAGGCGGAAGGCCCCGCCCATCGTCCCTCACTTGCAAGAGCACGCTGCCGCCGTTCACCAAAATGCTGATGGTAACGCCCCGGGCATCGGCGTGCCGCAGCACGTTGGCGAGCGCTTCCTGGAGCGCTCGGAATAGAGCCAGCTCCGCCTCGCCCGAGAGCGGGGGCAGCGTGGCCGGTGCAGTGAGCTGCGCCTGCAGGCCGCTGCGCTCGCTGAAGTCCGCCACCAGAGATCGCAGGGCGGGTAACAGCCCGAGATCGTCGAGCAGTGAGGGGCGGAGGTCGTTGGTCACGTTTCGGATGCTACGAATTCCGGTATCGATCAACCCGAGCACGTGATCCAGTCTCGCAGAAGCTTCCGGCTGCACCCGTTCCCGCAGAAGCCCCAGTTCCATCTTAACTGCGGAGAATACCTGGGCCGTTTCGTCGTGCAGCTCGCGTGACAGCCGCCTGCGCTCTTCTTCGTGCTGCTCGACCATTCGGCTGGAGAGCCGGGCCAGCTCAACCGTGCGGCTCTCCAGCCGGCTGTACAGATCCGCATTCTCCAGTGCGGCTCCTACCTGGTTGCCCAACGCCAGAAGAAAGCGCTCGTCCAGGGCAGTGAACGGATCGCGGGCTTGGCCCACGAGCACGAGCGCGGCTACTACGCGTTCCTGCCGGAGGATGGGCAACACAGCCGCGTAAGGAAACGCGGGGTCTTCCCCATTGTGATTGCTCCATGCGGTGCTGAACTGAGGCCTGCCGGTGCCGATCACGCGATGCAACACCGCGGACGCCTCCGAGCTCAGGTCCCCCCCGGTCCAGGAGGCGCATACCCCGGCACCCTGAGCGAAGTGGGGGAGAGAGTCGTTGACCAGGTAGAGTGCAGTTCCGCTGACCGCCGGCAGGGTGAGCGGCCGGGCCAGCAGCACCTCGAGAACGTCCTGCTGCTTGCCGGCCCGCTGGAGATCCCCCGATAGAGTAGACATGGCAGCCAAACCTCGACGGAGATCGTCGAGCACGATCAGGAGAATTCCTGCTCCGACTGCGAGTTCGAACAGGATATCGAGGTAGTATCCCCAGGGCGCCCAGCTTCCCCGGGCCCGGAGGAAGGGGTAATCGAGGTGGTGCAGGCCCCAGAGCCCGAACGCGACGGCGAGGAGCGTGGCGCCGCTAGAAGTAACTCTCATGCGGTACCGAACGAAGACCCAGCTGGTCCAGAGTGTAGCTAGACTGAGGAACAGAACGGCGGGTCCGGCAGCCCACAGGAAGTGGTCGAGCTGATAGATCGCCACGTAGGACCAGACGGGGGGAAACAGCACCAGCACCAGGAACCAACGACGCCAGCGGATCTGCTGAGAGAATACCAGCGCTGCGTACAAGAGAGCCAGCGCAGTCCATCCAGTGGCGACCTGATGGCCGTACAGCCAGAACCGGTTATCAGTGAGCAGGAAGCTGGTGATCGCCGCGATGCGGAGGAAGTAGAGCCCCCACGCAGCAGACCACCACCCGAAATACGCCTTCCGGTACCGGGCGTAGAGGAACCCGCACAGCGCGGCGAGCGCGGCAGTGATGGCCGCCTGGAGCAGTGCCGCATCGAGCTCGATGGCGTGGCTTGGCAGGGGGGTGCCTTGCATCAGTCGAAACAAACGGGAAGACTGAGCGCTTGGCAACAACTGATGGGAAAGCTCGCTTGCCGGGGCAAGCCGCCGCGCTAGAGGCTAATCGACCAGGGCAGGGTAATCGTAGGCGTAGTAGCTCTGATCAAAGCGGCTGACGAGTCCGTCGGGATCATTGAGCACGGCTCCCAGTACGCGGGCGCCGGCCGCGCCCACCCGCTGCCGGGCCAGCTCCGCGGCCCCCCGGTCGGTCTGGCCGGCGCGGACCACGAGAATGACTCCGTCGGAGGAGGCGGCGAGGGTGGCGGCATCCGCACTCACCAGCACCGGCGGGGTGTCGAGCACGATGATGTCGTAATCGCGCTTGAGCTGATTGAGCAGGCCGCTCAAAGTCGCCGGCTCCAGCAGCTCAGGGCTGGTATGCGCGTTCGCCCCGCAGGGAAGAAAGGAAAGCCGCTCCACTGATGTCCGCCGCACCGAGTTGAGCCGCTGGTTGGCAGCGGCTCTGCGAGCTACTTCGTAATGGACATTGGTACCCTCGGTGCGGAGCAAGTCCATAAGTCCCGGAGCACGCGGAACGTCGAATACGCGGTGCAGGCGTGGCCGGTGAATGTCGCAGTCCACCAGCAGGACCTCCGCCCCGCTCCGGGCAAAGGTCGCCGCCAGATTCGCGGCAATTAGGGTCTTCCCTTCCTGGGGCGCCGCACTGGTAACCACAAGGGTGCAGGGTCGGTCTCCCCACGAGAATGCCAGGCCCATCCTGAGGGTGCGAAAGGCCTCCGATTCCTGAGACAGTCCACTCCCGGGTCCCGACACGACCTCCCGGACCTCTCCCGAAGGCAAACTGCGGACGGCACCGGGCTGAGGCCTCAGGTGGCTCAGGCGTGGGATCACGGCCAACTCGGGAGCCCCCAGCACTCCGACCAGCTCCTCAGGTCGGCGGAGTGAACGGTTGGTCACTTCCGCGGTTACCGCAGCGGCGCCTCCAAACACCAGACCGAGCACCAACCCGAACCCGATCTTCACCGGACGGGGTATACCGGAGCTTTGGTACGGAAGGGGTGCATAATCCAGGATCTCAATGTCAGCCGCGCCGAGCGCTTCGGAAATTCGTGCCTTCTGATACTCCTGCCGGAGGCCGTCCGCGGTTCCACGCAAGACTTCCACCCGCCGGTCGAGACCCGCCTCGGTAGCCTGGGCTGCTGGAAGGCTCTGCATCGAGCGATCGCCCCGCTCTCGCTGCCGGGCCAGCGCGGCAAGCCGCGCATCTATGGATGTCAGCCGCGCCTGAACCGCGCCGACCAGCTCTTCACGCGTGCTCTGGAGAAGATTGTTCAGCTGAACCACGTCCGGATTGCTTGCCAAACTGCGCCAGGGCCCTGTGGTCAGCGAATCGAGACGGGCCCTATAGTCAATCAAGCGCTGCTGCAGGAGCCCCAGAACCGGATCGGCGGTCACTTCAGGTGCGTACGCCAACGCGCGAAAACCCTCTTCTGCCGCGTCGGGCCCCGCTATCCTGGATCGCTCCAGCAGCGCAGAGAACACCCGGCGGTCGGCCTGCAACTGCTCCCGTTGAGTCTGAAGACTGGCGGCGTTTGCCTGCTCGGCGGAAAGATTGTCCCGCGAGCTTCCCATCTGCTGGCGGCTGCGGAATCGACTCAGCTCGGCTTCTGCCCGGTGTAACAGCGAGTCGGTCACTCGAAGCTGATCGCCCAGGAATTCACGGCGCCGCCGAGCCTGCTCCTGGGCTGCCTGTCCGTTCGCTGCCTGGAAGGAACGGACCAGCCGGTTGGCAAACTCCTGCGCCGTTGCGGGATTCGGATCGAGGAAGCGCACATCGATGACATCAGTTCCGGGTCGCGGCGTCACCTTCAGCCGGCGCAGTGCTCCGTCGATCGCCTGGTCTCGGGGGTGGATTGCATAAACGGCATACCGGACCGGTGGCGCGGCCGGCACCCGTATCGTCACACCTCCGAGCTGTAGCCGCCTGCCGTAGGGTGCAATCCCATGGTGGCTGCGGGACCGTCCCGTCACACCGGCAGAACTGAACCGGAGCAGCAAAGTGTCGACCGGCGCAGCCGAATCGATGCTGGCGTAGTCGAGGGCGTCGAACGGAATCCGGCGGCCGAACAGTGGGGCATTCCAGGAGAAGGCACGTACCGGTATCAGCCGTAGACCGAGCGAGTCGACTACCGCTCCGACCAGGGTTCGACTGGTGAGTATCTGAACCGCGGACAGCAGTGGGTCTGCCGGCCGGTCCAGTGATTGCGGTGCGTTCTCGACGCCGCTGGTGAGCGTACGCCGCTCACCGGCCATCCGAACGACGGCTCGGGCAGTGTACGACGAGGGCGTACTTGCAACCATCAACCCCGCGAGTACGACCGTCAGTCCGGCCACGAAGAGGAACAGTGGCCGGTTCTGTCTGACTGCCCTGAGCAATTGGGCGGGACTGATGCCCTCTGACATCAGGTCGGGAGACTTGGCCGTGCCAGCCATGCCGGGAGCGCTGGATGAAGCCGGGTGGTCAGCCATGGCACAGACGCTCGGGGATTGGAGTGAGTGATGGGTTGGTACCACAGACCCAGCAGTGGCCGTGCAGGCGCGAAACCACAGTGTGTCGTGCAATTCGTTGCACTACCGGCCTCTCACAGGTACGACGGGCTGTTTTGAAGCCTGATTCGACCATTCGAGTAATCGCTGGCCCACGCGGAGGTGTAGAGCTGATGATCCTCAAATGCTGCCTGTCTCTGATAGCATCGCTCATGCCGCTTACGGCCGTAGCGCAGCATGCCTTCTACGTCGATCCCCGAGGATCGGACTCCAACCCTGGCACCAGGCAGGCCCCCTTTCGGACACTGCAGCGCGCTGCCGATGCGGCGGGCGCAGGAGACACCGTCATTGCGAAAGCCGGGATCTATACCGCTTCGGAGCGCATCGTGTCCCTCAGCCGCAGCGGTACTCCCGCTGGCTGGATCACCTTCCGCTCGGAGCGGAAAGGGGGAGCGATACTGGACGGGCAGGGGCGGGCAACCGAAGGCTGGTACTTCGGTCCGGGCGTGTCGTTTGTGCGGGTGGAAGGGTTCGAGATACGGAACCTGCGGCAGCACGGGTTCGATACCTACGGCGGCGGGGTGCATGACCTGGTGATCGCGCACAACCACGTGCATGGTATCGGGCGGTATTGCACCGACACCAGCAACGGGCGAACCGGCGCATCCCTGGG
>DASPKB010000423.1:0-2563 GCA_035628315.1 Gemmatimonadales bacterium
TTGGCCCGCCGTTCTGGGACCGTCCGACTGCTTCCAGCTGGGGCCCCCGGGGTTCTTGAATACGCTGCCGCAGCAGGGTTGGTTGAATGGCGTTCCGCTCTGGCGCCACTCGAACATTTCCGCCACCGCTTCCTCCAGTCGGTGAGGCTCCTCCTCCCTCAGCTCGACCCTGGTCTCCAGCACGACTCTGCCGTCCAAGCCGCTCCGCCGGTAGGTGAAAGGAATGTCGGGCCGAGTGAGAACGGAGTCCTGACCGGATGAGTCCACTACCGTTACCTGCCGCACCACCTCCGACCAGTCTCCACCGTGACATCCGGCGTTCATGTACACCCCGCCCCCCACCGTGCCGGGAACTCCAACGAAGATGTGCAGCCCTGCAAAACCGGCTTCAGCGGTGCGGCGCGCCGCTAGCGGGGCAGGCAGCCCCGCCCCGATGGTCCAGCTCGCCTTTTCCTGCTGCAGACGGTCCAGACCTTTGCCCAGTCGGATCACGAGAGCATCCAGGCCTTCGTCCGGTAGCAGGATGTTTGATCCGAGCCCCAGGGCAAACCACGCCACCCCGGCCTCTCGCGCCAGCCGCAGCGCGGCGGCTACATCGTCCCCGGACTTCGGCAGCAGGACAGTGGCGGGACCGCCAATGCGGTAGGTGGAGTAGCGCGCCACCGGCTCTCCTTCCCGGACCGTGCCGTTGACTCGCTCCTTCAAAGCCTGAATAAACGCCGCATCCCGCGCCGTCACCCGGTCCACTCCGGCGACATTTCGCGGGCTAGCGCATGCCACTCCTGGAGTGCTCGCACCTCACCTGCTCGGCTGCGCAGAGCAATGACTGCGTCGCATGCAGCCGAAGCCGCGGACAAGGTCGTGGTATACGGGACCCGGTGCTGCAGCGCGGCCCGTCGAATGGCATAATCGTCCTGCTGGGTAAGCTTGCCCAGCGGAGTATTGATGAGCAGGTGAATCTGGCCCGAAACGAGAAGATCGATCGCATTCGGCCGACCTTCGTAGACCTTGAGCACCCGCTCAGTGGGAATTCCGCGCGCGCGGAGGTACCGGGCGGTGCCTTCGGTGCCGAGAATCTTGAACCCGAGGGCGTGAAAGCGGCGGGCGATAGGAACCACCGTGGCCTTGTCGTGATCGTTTACTGTGACGAAGACCGAGCCTTCCAGCGGAAGCGCGCCATCGGCCGAGATCTGCGCCTTGGCAAATGCCATCCCGAAAGAGTCGGCGATGCCCATGACCTCACCGGTGGAGCGCATCTCGGGGCCGAGGATGAGGTCGACGCCGGGGAGCTTGCTGAAGGGGAAGACCGCTTCTTTGACGGCTACGTACGGCTGCAGGACGTCATCGTGGAGTCCAAGGTCGTCGAGCGTCTTGCCCACCATCACTGCCGCAGCCAGGCTGGCCAGCGCAACGCCCGTCGTTTTTGAGACGAAAGGGACGGTTCGCGACGCTCGAGGGTTCACCTCGAGCACATACACGATGCCGTTCTTGATGGCAAACTGCACATTCAGCAGACCCACAACTCCGAGACGTTCGGCGAAATTGCGGGTATACCGGCGCATCTCTTCGACCTGAGCCTCGGTGATGAGGTATGGCGGCAGCACACACGCCGAGTCGCCGGAGTGAATCCCGGCATCCTCGATATGCTGCATTACTCCTCCGATGACGCAGTGGCTCCCGTCGGAGATGGCGTCGACATCCGCCTCGAAGGCGTCCTCCAGAAAGCTGTCGATCAGCACCGGGTGCTCGGGCGCGACTCGAGCCGCCCGGCCAAAGTAGCTCTGAAGGGAGGCGTCGTCGTAGACGATTTCCATTGCGCGCCCACCCAGCACGTAGGAGGGTCGGACCAGAACGGGATATCCGACCCGCCCTGCAACAGCGAGTGCCTCCTCAACCGAGTACGCCACACCGCTGGGCGGCTGGGCCACGCCGAGCTCGCGGGTAATCGCCTCGAATCGACCTCTATCCTCCGCCAGATCGATTGCCTCGGGGGAGGTGCCCAGAATGGCCACACCTTCGCGCTCCAGCGCACGGGCGAGTCGGAGCGGGGTCTGGCCACCCAGCTGGACCACCACCCCGATTGGTTGTTCCAGGGCAACTACCTCGAGCACATCCTCCAGAGTGAGCGGCTCGAAGTAGAGCGCATCGGAGATGTCAAAGTCGGTGGACACGGTCTCCGGGTTGGAGTTAACCATCACCGTTCTGTAGCCCAACTCCCGAAATGCGATCGCGGCCCGGACGCAGCAGTAGTCGAACTCGACGCCCTGGCCGATACGGTTGGGGCCGCTGCCGAGGATGACCACTGTCGGCTCCCCGCTCGTCCGGGATTCATTCTCCTCGTCGTACGATGAGTAGAGATAGGGTGTTGAGGAAGGAAACTCGCCGGCACAGGTATCCACAGTCTTGTAGGCTGGACGGATACCCAGCCGATGGCGCTCCGAGCGAACCGCGGCTTCTGTGATTTTCCGGAGATCGGCCAGTTGCCGATCCGAGAAACCCATCCGCTTCATCCTGAGCAGCTCAGCCCGATCGACGCGTTCACTGTTTCTTCCCCGCTTCCTCT
>DASPKB010000424.1:0-2308 GCA_035628315.1 Gemmatimonadales bacterium
TCGTCGGGGGTTGTGCGTAAAGGCGCCGGGTCTGGCACGAAGTTCTACGTTCTTACCCGGGGAGATCTCTCGGCCTCCGTGGAAGGGAGGGAGTGGCCGAATAAATCGGCAAGGGAGTGGCTCACGGTAGTTGTCGAGGAACCAAGGACGAGACAACGATGGGACGAGAGAAGTCGGAGGGTCGAATAGTACCGCAAGGCCGTCGAAAGGCGGTCCCAACCGCGGGTGCAGTGAGCCTGCGGGGAGGGAAGGCGACCCCGGCCAGTGAACAGGCAGGACAGCTCCAACTGTTCTCCGAGACAGCCGACAGCCCGCGAGGGGCCGTCGCTGGAGCGGACACGGGCCGGCCCGTGCCTGCGCCAGACGCGGTGCCGAAGTCGGAGACCACGAGGAGAGGGTCGCTGCCGCCGATGACGATGGAAGAGGTGGCGAGCGGGTACAACCTGAAAGAGGCGTTCCGGCAGGTATCCTCCAACCACGGGGCTCCCGGAGTGGACGGTGAGACGATCGAGCAGGTGCGCGAGCACCTGGACGAGATTCTCAGCCGCCTGCGCGAGGAGCTTCTCGCTGGGACATACCGTCCTGGGGAGATCCGCCGCGTGTGGATTCCCAAGGCGGGTGGCGGCCAGCGAGGTCTTGGCATCCCGAATGTGATCGACCGGGTAGTTGGTCAGGCCATCACGCAGGTGATGACGCCGCACTACAACTCGTCGTTCCATCCGAGCAGCCATGGATTCCGGGAGGGGCGGAGCTGTCACACGGCCATCCACGAGGCGAAGGGCTATCTGGAGGAGGGCTATGAGTGGGTCGTCGACCTGGACTTGGACAGCTTTTTCGACCGAGTGCCCAGGGAACGGCTTCTGGCCCGTCTCGGGCAGAGAGTGCAGGACGCTCGACTGCTCGGGTTGATCCGCCGATTGCTCAACGCCAAGGTCGTTTTGCCCGATGGGGTGGTGGTCAGCACGGAAGAGGGAGTTCCGCAGGGCGGTCCTCTGTCTCCGCTGCTGAGTAATATCGTCCTGGACGAGCTCGATTGGGAGCTTGCCCGGCGCGGGCACCGCTTTGTCCGGTACGCCGACGACTGCAACATCTACGTCCGCTCGGAGCGGGCGGGTCGTCGGGTGATGGCTTCGGTAACGCGTTTCATCGAGAAGCGTTTGCGCCTCAAGGTGAACGCAGCAAAGAGCGCCGTAGCACGGCCGGAAGAGCGGCACTTCCTGGAGTTTCGATTGCGGCGAGATCCGCGGAGCGGTGAGGTGGGAGTGCTGTTGTCGAAACGGTCGAAAGATCGGATCAACGCGAGAATTCGAGAGCTGACGCCACGCAAGTGGGGTCGTCGGCTGGCGGACTGCATCCGCTGGCTCAATGCCTACCTGGTCGGCTGGCTCGGATTCTTCCAGGTCATCACAGAGGAGTATCTACTGCGGAACCTGGACGGCTACATCAGGAGACGCCTGCGAGCCATCGTGCTCAAACAATGGAAACGCCGGCGAACGATCGTCCGGCGCCTCACCCGACTGGGAGCCAAGTCCTCAACCGCCGGGACGGTGGTGTACCGCCAGAACAAATCCTGGTGGGCGCTGTCACTGACCCGCCCCGTCAACAAGGCCTTGTCAAACGCGTACTTCCGCGACCGCGGCTTGCTGTCCCTGAAGGAGCGGTGGCTGGAGCTGCGCGCTCAGTCCGTCATCGGCCCGATCCAGCTTGCATTGGATCTGGGATAGCTGCGGGTGGTAACACCGGCACCGAACTACAGGAGCGGTCCTGAACGTCGGTGCCCCGAAGAGCCGGATGTGCGCCCACAAGTCCGGTTCTGTGAGAGCCGGGGGAGCGCAAGCTCCCCCGGCTACTCGACTCCCTGGGTTCCAACGACCGCCACGATCCTGCGGCCTGAAGGGCCGCGGGAGCCTTCACATCACGAAGCTTACCGCCACAGTCGCAACCGCTGAGCTCCTCTCATCATGACGGCGATGAGCAGAAAAGCCGCAGCCACGACCTCAGACCAGATCGTGAGGTTCATCACAATCGTGTGCGCCGCGAACGGCGCCCGCGTGTAGTGGAGAAGACCATCGAATCCAAGGCCTGCGTAGACAGCGAGAACGACAAGCCCGACAAGGTATCGGCCTCGCCGGTAGAGCACGTAACCGAGAATCCCTATTGCCAGGATCGCCAGCCATGCAAAATAGACTTGCGCGCGAGACAGCCAGCCTGGCAGGTTCGGATAGTCAGCGAGATACTCGGCGTTATGAGCAAAATGCAAGAAGCTGGCTGCGCAGTACGCGACCAGCAACCACGGCAGAGCTCTCTC
>DASPKB010000425.1:0-5362 GCA_035628315.1 Gemmatimonadales bacterium
TAGCGTTCCTCGGCCTCTACTCGGGATTTTGAAGTGCCCGCTCCAGACGCACAAATGCACTGTCGCCTTCGGCGCCCGCCATCAAGCTCTTGAGCGAGCCGATGCTCCGGCGAACGTCCTGGCCGTGCCGCTGGTACCATCGCTCGAACAGGTCGAGCCGGGTGCGATAAATCCGGGCCCCGATGAGCTGTGCGTTATTGATGGGACGCTCGGCCAAGCGTCCCACGCGAATGGTACGGAACCGCCGGCCAAACGGACCCTCGAGCTGGCTGCGGGCCCAGGCTGCCGCCTCCCTTCGCCCGGCTTCGAGCGCCGCCGAGTCGGGCTTGGTGGCGTAGAGTGAGTCCAGCCTGCCTACGAGCTCGGTGTAATACTCGCCCAGTACAATTTCATCGTGCCAGCGGTCCCCCGCCTGCTGCGCTCGAATACGATCCCCTCGGTCGGCAAAGAACTCCTGGGCAGAGCGATAACCGACCATCTGGGCGAAGCTCTCATTGAAAGGGGTCGCACTCTTCACGTACAGCGTGTTGTGGGCGATCTCGTGGAACACGGTGGCGGCAAGCTCCACGGAGTCGCGGGTCAGTGCGGTTGAGAGCAGCGGGTCGTTGAACCAGCCCAGCGTAGAAAAGGCGGCGGAAGGACGGAGGTAGGTGTCGTAACCCCGGGCGAGAAAACGGGAGGCTTCGCGCCGTGCGGCCGTCAGGTCAAAAAACCCTTTGTAGGGAATTCGCCCGACGATGGGATACTTCCAGGTATGAGGACAGATGCAGTCTTTTGGCGCCGCCTGCAGAACCAGCAGGAGGGTGTCCCGGCCCACGTCCGTGTAGGTGGTGTACGTCTCCCGGGCCTCCATCCCGAGCCGGGCCGCATAGTCGCGAGTCTCGAGAACCAGGCTGAGGGAGCGCCGGACTGCCGGGTCAACTGAAGCGTCGCGGACCAGCCGGTCGATCGGCTGACGCGAGCGCAGGATACGGGTTTCCTCGAAGCCCGCCCGAGTGAGATAGCGCACATCATCGCTGGCCAGATACGCGGTTCCGTATCCGGCGAAGAGCGCGGCCACTACCGCGAGAAACACCATCGGCTTCAACGAATCCGGACCAGGGCGATTCTAGGCTCGGTGGAGCTGGGGAGCGCGCCCCCGGCGGTATTGGTGAGTCGCAGGTCGACTCCTGTTGCGCCTGGAGCCTGCACCACACGCACGTGCCGGCCGGAGCCGGCGCGTAGGGTTCCGCTGTGGCCGTAATCAGTCCCGTCGGTGCTGTCGGGTACCAGGGGGAAGGACCGGCCCGTCGAATCGGCGGCGAAACGAAAGTTCCAGGTCTTATACCGCAACCGGCTGCTCGGAACGGAGAAGCCGGGGAGATCGTCCAGGTAATTGGTCAGCTGCCATTCGCTCACCAGGGTTGAAAAATCCACCCCGGTGCGGTTGACGACGTTCGCGCTCCCAACATCAATCGTCGCTACCAGCGCCCGTGTCAGTGTGGTGCCCAGGATCGAATCAGTCGCGAAATGATCGGCCAGCCAGCGGACGAATAGCCAATTGGCGCCGCGCTCTTCGAGGGTACCCGTAGAGTTACCCGGCTCGATCAGGAAGAAGGAATCGGGACGCGCCAAGTACTCGAACGCGTTGGCCAAATTACCCAGGCCCATGAACTCGCTGGCGCAGGAGCTGGAGCTGGGGCACTGATCATTAGGAATCAGCCGGCCGCCGAGCTCCTCTGCAAAGTGTGACAGTCCTTCATTGAGCCAGGTGTCCTCGGAGCTGCTTCCCCGCACCAGCACGTGTTGATTGAAACTGATCATGTGCTGGAGCTCGTGAATGAACGTGGCCGGAAGGCGGCTGTTCGCCTCGTCGGTCGTGATGGTGCAGTCAGGGTTTCCGGGATCCGGCACCAGGCCGAAGAACACTTCGGCCTCGTTGGACCCGGGATTGGTGCTGGGGTTACGATCAAGCAGATCAGCCCCGAAGAAGTAGCCCAGAATCACTCGACCCGTCTCGTTGCAGTTGGGACTCAGGGCATTTACCCGCGGCGTGAGCAGGACGATTACAACGCCGTTGCCATCGACGTCGGACTCCCGTCCGAAGGCAACGGTATCTATCGGATAGAGATATTGATCGAACAGGTTCCGCACCCGGTCGAGATCGGCATCGCTGTATCCACCCGCAGGGGCAGCGTTATCGACATAGATGGCGACTCTATTCCCTACCGACCGCGCGGTGGCGGTGGCCTGCACGAATTCGTCACAGGAAGCGGACGAGCACACGTCGAACGTGCGCTGCTCCCCCACCACCGGTGGTAAGGCGGCCCGGGTCCTCACCCTGCCCTGACTGAACAGGGCAGGGGCCGGCGACGTGCTGAGACTGCGCTCCCTGGCTCTGAGCAGGGCATGGAACCCATCAGCCGAGCGTGACCGCCGGAAAGCGGACAGCATGGGAGAGGGGATTTCCGGAGGTGCGGCGGTAGCGGTGGGAACACCGCTTACCAGATAGGGGGTGGAGACGCCGCTGCTGGTCTCGTTCCCCGCCGTGGCCAGGGGAAGATACAGGTGCTCGGCTCCGGTGGACCCCGCTTGGGGTAGACGAACACAGGCGCCCTGCTCAGTCGGGTCTACGATTTGGTGCTGCCCGACGGCCAGGCTGCGTAGCGTGGCCTCGGAGCAGTCCAGCGGCGGGTCATCGGGACCGGTGCCATCGCCGCAGGCCGCCAGGGCGACACCTAAGAGGACAACCAGATAAGAGCGCGAATGTCGCACTTGCAAGCTCACTCCACGACCGAAAGAAACGGGAAACACGAACACTGGAAGCACCGCGCGGGTACCAGCAAGATAAGGTGCGGCAACAGCTTTTGACAATCGGAACACCTGCCGGTACTTTCTCTCCGTGTCCGAGAACATTCGGCTGTCGGCGGTCAGGTTCGGTGCTGACGGATTGGTGCCGGTCGTGACGCAGGAGAGCCGTTCTGGCGACATCTTGATGCTCGCCTACGCCAATCGTGACGCGCTCGACCGCACACTTTCCACCGGCCTGGCCCACTACTTCAGCAGATCCCGCGGCACCCTGTGGCAGAAGGGAGAAACCTCAGGGAACGTGCAGCGTGTGGTCGAGGTCCGGGTGGATTGCGATGGCGATGCAGTGCTGTACCGGGCGCAGCAGGAGGGGCCTGCGTGCCACCTGGGGACGCGCACCTGCTTCGAGACGGTAATCAGCGAGACTTCGGAGCCGAAAGCTGCGGCCCCTGAGATGGGTGTCGAGTACGGCAGCGATGTGCTGAGCCGTCTGGCGGCACGCATCGCCCACCGGGCAGCAACCAGACCAGAGTCCTCCTACACTGCGCGGCTCCTGGCAGACGGACTGGGGACGATCTCGAGGAAAGTCGGCGAGGAAGCAGTCGAGCTCGTCGTGGCAGCACATACGGAGGATGACGCACGTCTCGCGTCCGAGGCGGCCGATCTCCTCTATCATATGCTCGTGCTTCTGCAGGCTCGCAGTGTCCCGTTGGACGCTGTGTGGCAGGAGCTCGAAAAGAGAAAGAGATAGTCACGAGTCGCGACTCGCTGGCTCGCCGATTACATGCCATTTGTCCATCTCCACACCCACAGCGAATACTCCCTGCTCGACGGGGCCAACCGGATTCCCGAGCTGGTGGCCCACGTCAAGAAGCTGGGCATGGACAGCCTGGCAGTTACGGACCACGGGAACATGCATGCGGCCTGGGCTTTCTACGAGGAGGCCAAGACTCAGCGGATCCGGCCCATTCTTGGTTTCGAAGCGTATCTCGCGTTCGGACCGCGCACGCTCCGGGAAAAGCCGCAGTGGGCCCCGGCGGCGTACAGCCACCTGGTGCTCCTGGCCCGCAATCGCGAAGGTTACCGGAACCTGGTGCGGCTCACCTCAATCGGTTTCACTGAAGGATTCTATCGCCGTCCCCGGATCGATAAGGAAGTATTAGCGGAGCACGCCGGCGGCCTCGTCTGCCTGGCGGCGTGCCTATCGGGGGAGGTGGCCCTCTATCTCAGGCACGGAAAATTCGACGAGGCCCGGCGCAGCGCGGAGTGGTTCGCCCGAACCTTTGGGCCGCAGGGGTTCTGGCTGGAGATTCAGCGTCATGGGATCCCGGAGGAAGGCCAGGTCACCGAGGGAATGCTGCGGCTCGGTGCCGAGCTCGGCATAGGCGTGGTAGCCACCAATGACGCCCATTACCTCAAGCGAGAGGATGCAGAGGCCCACGACGTTCTGCTCGCTATCAGCACCGGCAGCGATCTCGACGATCCCAAGCGGTTTCGCTTCCAGGGCCAGGAATCCTACGTCAAATCAGAAGCCGAGATGCAGGCGATCTTTCCGGATCACCCGGAAACCCTCGCCAACACCGCCGCGGTCGCCGACTTGTGCGAGTTCGACTTCGAGAAACGTTACTTTCTGCCTGTCTTTCCCCGGCCAAGCTCCTATGCCACGGACGAGGAGCTGCTCCGCTACCTGGCGATAAGCGGTGCGGGACAACGTTACGGGTCTCCGCTTCCTCATGAGGTGCAGGACCGGCTGGAGTACGAGCTCGGCGTAATCGAGCGGGCGGGGTACGCGGGCTACTTTCTCATCGTACAGGACTTCATTGCGGCCGCCCGGGAGCGGGGCATTCCGGTGGGACCGGGGCGTGGGTCGGCAGCGGGTTCCCTGGTGGCGTACGCGCTCGGTATTACGAACGTGTGCCCGCTGAAGTTCGATCTCCTCTTCGAGCGTTTCCTGAACCCCGAGCGGGTCTCGATGCCGGACATCGATGTCGACTTCTGCTTCGAACGCCGGGGCGAAGTGATCGAGTATGTACGGGAACGCTACGGCAGGGAGAGCGTGGGACAGATCGTCACTTTTGGAACCATGAAGGCTCGAGCCGCGGTAAAGGACGTGGCTCGAGTGCTTCGCATTCCGCCCGGCGAAGCAGACCGGATCACCAAACTCATTCCATCGGGACCGGCGTACAGCCTCAACATCCGTGACGCCGAAAAGAAGATCGACGAGCTGCGCGAACTGGTTCGAGGCAACCCGGTATATCGTCGCCTCGTGGATTTGAGCTCCCGCATCGAGGGAATATCACGCCACCTCTCGGTCCATGCAGCGGGCGTGGTGATTGCCCCCGGCCCGCTCTCGGACTACGTCCCGGTGTGCACCGCTCCGACCAAGGGAGCCGGTGCTGCCGCCGATGGGGACGAGTCGATCATCACCCAGTACGAGATGGGCGCGCTGGAAAAGGTCGGCATGCTGAAGATGGACATGCTGGGCCTCAAGACACTGACGGTGATTCACGACGCCGCCGGCATGATAGAAGGTCGGCATGGCTCCCGCCCGGACATGGATGGGTTGCCGCTGGAC
>DASPKB010000426.1:0-4726 GCA_035628315.1 Gemmatimonadales bacterium
GTCGAGCTTCGGCTTCCCGGCGAATTAGTCGAGGTTCGCCGGCTGAACGCTCCTGGCTGGGCTCTTCGGGCCGCGCCCGCCTGGCTTCTACCGGCCGACCCTGGACCCGCTTCACATCGTCAACCAGACGGCGCTGAGCCGCCCCTCTGGGCAGCTCCTCGGCGGGTGATTCGATCACCCGGCGAGCCGGTGTTGCCACCGAAGGCTCGCGTACGGGACTGACAGGTGGATTGTACACCGTGTTGATCGACCGTCGCAGGTCGTAGCGACGATCTCGGTAATCAGCCGAGAACCCGTCGGCCCCGCGGAAACGATAGGGGGTGTAGGTGTTCCCGCGGTACCTGTCGTAGCCGTAGTAGGGGTAGTAGTAGAAGCGCCGTGGATAGACGTATCGAGGATAGTATACCGGAGCGTAGTAGTAGGGATCGTAGAAGAACGGATTGTAGTAGGGATCATAGGCGTAGAAATACGGATCGTAGTAGTACCGACGGTATGGACGCCCGAAGATGATGGAAATACCCAGCCCCGATCCGTAATAAGCCCTGCCGCAGGAGAAGCTATAGCACCAGGGATCGTATGGATCACTGTAGTATCGGGGATAGTAGTACCGCGGGTAGTAGTCGGACGCGTAGGACCTCCGATCCACTACGTCATAGCTCAGGATATCGTAGTCGAAACTACCCTGGGCCATGCGGCGTACCAGCTCGTTCAGCTCGGGCTCGGGGTTATTGGAGAGGCGCGATGGAGCGAGCGCCCGATAGTCCCAGTGATCGTCCAGGACAAAGCCGTCAAAGCGGAATGGCTCCCGGGAAACCGCTGCATACACGGTGCCCCGGCCGCGGGCATCGGTTTCGAAGGCTTCCCGGCCCCCCCGACCCCTTACCTCGTACTTCTTTTCCCCCCGTACAAAGTTGTCCTTATCGGGATCCAGCGGGAACAAGACCCTGAGATAGCCCTCAGGGTCCACGTGAAAGACGAGGAGGTAGCCGTCCTGTTCGGCTCGCACCTGAACCTTGGCGCGATCTCCAGGAAGAAACCGACGGTCGCTGCTGATCCAGAGCTGGATGGGTGGGTCGTCCTTGATTGCTGCGGCTGCCGGATCGCCGGAGCCGCTGAGCAAAAGAGGCAGGAGCAGCGCGGATTTCATAGTACCTCCCAAATCGAGCCGGGGCACTGCTGGAAAATTCCGGTATAACAGGTTGAAAACCGTAGCATCAACTCCTGCCGCTGCGAACCGCGTGCCAGTATTTAGCTGATTGAAATCTAAGTACTTACGCGGATACAAGACGTTGCAAGCGTCCTGATTTAGCGCAAGTGGAGCGCCCTCAGGACAATGCTCACTGGTTTATGGCTTTGAGGTCTCTCTGCCACCGTTCCAGCGATGCCAGTACATCCGCATCTCGGTTATACGCTCCGAGTCTGTCTCACAGAATATCGCGCCACGCGCCTCGACCCATTCCCCAGTGCGCCGCCTGCGGAATACGCACTTGAACTCGGTCGAAAACCACGGACCTGCTCCGTAGATCTCACCGGAGGTAAAAGAGATGTCCGACTGGTTGTAGGGTACCTCGTTCCAATACGCCCGGACTGCGTCGGTACCGCGAAGAGGGGCGGTGAATGGGGTTTCAATGAACACAGCGTCGGCGGCGAACACCGACATCAGCAAATCGATGTCACACGCAGACCAGCCGGTCCCGAACGTGTCGATCAGCGAACGCCCCAGATCCCGGATTTCCGGAATAGATTGATGGCTCTCCATGATTCCCAACATACATGTCTGGCTGAGGTCCGGCGGGATGGCCCTTGCGACCTACCTGTGGGGGCCGGTGCCGGTGGCGTCCCAGACCAGGTGCTCTTCCGAAGCGGATGCTGCGCTACGAAGAGGCTGGGAGGCTTACCGCTCAGGCACGTTGCCAAGGGCGGTGGAGAACTTCCAGCTGGCTCACCGGCTCTGCCCCAGCAACACGGATGCAGGGGTCGGTCTCGGCTACGCCCGTTTACGCCTGGGAGAAACCAAGCAGGCGGCCGCCCTCTTTGAAGGTGTGTTGGCCCGGGATTCGACAAATTCCGATGCCTGGGACGGGAAGGCCCGATCTCGCCTGCAGCTAGGTGATACAGCCGGGGCGGTGAGCGCAGGCCAAAGAGCCCTGAGCCTGGCGCCGAACAATACCGACCTGAGATCCATGCTGGACCGGTTGGCTCCCGACCGAGATCGCCCGATAGCGCAGCCGCGGCGGGCAGCGAGCCTCCAGCTGGTCGCGCGCACAGCGGGATCCCGGTTCGAAGTCCTATCCGCCGGTAAGTGGCAGCCCTTCTATATCAGGGGGGTCAATCTGGGAGTGGCGCTTCCTGGCCGCTACCCATCGGAATTCCCTCCGGACTCAGCCACCTATGCGGGCTGGCTGGACACGTTGGCCGCCATGGGCGCCAACTCGCTGCGTGTGTATACCATCCTCCCGCCGGCTTTCTATCGCGCCCTCCGCGGGTGGAATCTGACCCATCCCACCAAGGTGCTGTGGCTCCTTCATGGAGTCTGGGCAGAGCTGCCCCCCCGTTATGACTTTCAGAATCCCTCCTGGCTCTCGGAGTTCCAATCCGACATGCGGAGCGTGGTTGACCTGATTCACGGCTCAGCAATCCTCGAGCCCCGTCTGGGTCATGCTGCCGGCCGGTATGATGCGGACGTATCGAGCTGGGTATTGGGATTCATCATTGGGCGCGAGTGGGAGCCGTTTGCAGTCAAGGCTTTCAACACACGCCGCCCGACCGGCTCCTTCCAGGGGCAGTACTTAAGGGTACAGCGCGCACCAGCGATGGACCTGTGGTTGGCCGAGCAGTGCGATCGGATGCTCCGGTACGAGGCAGCCACCTACAACGCGCTGCGACCGATCTCTTATACCAGCTGGCCCACGCTGGACCCTCTCCATCATGCGACAGAAGCCACCGTGGCAGAAGAGGCAGCGTGGCGCAAACGGTCAGGCCGCAAAATCGAGGCGCCGATGCTGGAGTATGAGAATGACGCAGTCAGCATAGACCCGATTCTGATAACGCCAACCGCCCAGAACCCAGCCGGCTGGTTTGCCACCTACCACGCCTATCCCTACTACCCCGATTTCATGTTCCTCGATCCGGGTTACCAGAAAGCTCGGTCATCCGAAGGGGTATCCAGCTACTACGGGTACCTCCGTGAGCTCATCTTCCACCATCGAGCCATTCCCACGGTAATCGCTGAATACGGAGTGCCCTCCAGCAGGGGCGTGGCGCATCTACACCCCCAGGGATGGAGTCATGGAGGCCATGATGAGCGGCAGATGGCAGCCATCGATGCAAGGCTGACCCGTGAAATCCAGGAAGCCGGAGCCGCAGGCTCGATTGTGTTCGCCTGGCTGGACGAATGGTTCAAGAAGAACTGGGCGGTGGCGGCGTACGAGATTCCAGCGGACAACACGCGCCTCTGGCATAACGTCATGAACGCCGAGCAAAACTACGGAATCCTTGGCCAGTACGCTGGGGACCGGGCGACAACGCCAAGATTGGGCGAAAACCCTAACCAGTGGAGGGCTCTCTCGCTGGTACAGGAGAGCCAATCGGGACCAATTCGGGCGCTCCGGGCCGGTGCGGATGAATCCTACTGGTACATCGCCGTGGAACTCGCGCCTGGCCAATTCTCGTGGGACAGCCTGGCACTGCAACTGGCAATCGATACTCACCGGCCGGCGATCGGTCAGCATCTCATTCCCGACAGCCGGGTCCGGAGCGAAATAGGATTTGAATTCCTGGTGGAACTGCTTAACCCCAGGACGGCAAGCTTGAGAGTGATTCCGGAGTACAACCGGCATGACGTGAAGCTGGATCCTACAACCGCCGATGACTTCGGAAGTTTCTCCCGGAGGCCGGTAATAACAGTGAACCGGGATGATGGCCGATTCGACTCGCTGCTAGTCATCACCAATCGAGCGCGGTTCGGCCGAGATGGCACCTTCTACCCGGCGCGAGCATACGATCGAGGCTCCCTGCGGTATGGGAGACAGGACAGCTCCAGCCTGTCGGATTGGTATCTCGATGAGCAGGCGGGTGTATTGCAGCTCAGGCTAGCCTGGGATCTCATCAACGTAACCGATCCATCCAGCCGCACCCTGCTGAATGACCGGCATACGACGGGGCCTTACGGGACGTCGAAAGTAACTGGCTTTCACTTCGGAGTCATCGCGCGGGAAAAGCGGGGCAGCCAGGGGATTGCCGGTGCACTACCTGCAACAGATCACGGAGTTTGGCTCGCCAAGAGCTTCCGGCAGTGGATCTGGAATGCCTGGACCGAGCCGAAATCCCACTCCCAGCTAAAGCCGGTCTACGACAGTCTCAAGCAGTTGTGGCAGGCGGCTCCCGCGGGAGTGCCAGCTCGGCCCTCGCGAACAGCTCCTTCGAACTGAGCCATGCCCGGCTATCCCGCAGATGGAACGGGCAGGACCACTCGTACGTGGGTGCCCTCGCCAGGGATGCTGGCGACTTCTATCCTGCCGTTGTGGCGTTCGACGATGGCCTTGGCGATAACGAGCCCGAGACCGGTTCCGCCCGTATCGGTAACCACCGGATTCCGGCTGCGGAAGAATTTGGTGAAGAGCTTAGCCTGCTCCTCCCGAGTAAGACCGATCCCGGAATCGTGCACCACCACTTCGATGCCCGCCTGGGCTCGCCTGGCTCGAAGACCCACTCCACCTTCCGGCGT
>DASPKB010000427.1:0-5174 GCA_035628315.1 Gemmatimonadales bacterium
CGCCGGCCCGGGCCACGAGTTCCATGACCGCCTTGTCGGTCTCCACCTCGGCGAGCACGTCCCCCACCGCGACGGAGTCCCCCTCCTGCTTCTTCCATTCGACGAGGCGCCCCTCTTCCATCGTGGGCGAGAGTGCCTCCATTACGACTTTCGTGGCCATAGCCGCGATTCACTCCCTATACAGCACCTGGTTTACTGCGGCCATCACCTTGTTAGGGTCGGCCTTGGCCGCCTTTTCCAGCTGCTTGTTGTACGGCATCGGCACGTCTGCGCCGGTGACCCTGAGTACCGGAGCATCCAGCTCATCGAACGCTTCCCGCTGGATGGTATCGACCACCTGGGCACCGACACCGGCAAACGGCCAGCCCTCTTCAACCACAACACACCGGTGGGTTTTGGCCACCGAATCGAGAATCGCGTCGGTATCGAGGGGCCGGATGGTCCGGAGGTCGAGCACTTCCGCGTTCACTCCGTCGGCTGCCAGCTGCTCCGCCGCCTTGAGCGATACGCTGACGCTCTTGGAATGGCAGACAATGGTGACGTCAGCCCCCTCGCGCTTGATATCCGCCCGCCCTATCGGGACGACATGCTCACCCTCGGGGACCTCACCCTTGGTGTTGTAGAGCATTTCCCCCTCGATGAACACCACCGGATTGTCATCCCGAATGGCACTCTTGAGGAGGCCTTTGGCATCGGCGGGAGTTGCGGGCATCACCACTTTCAGTCCGGGGATGTGGGCATACCAGCTCTCGAATGCCTGCGAGTGCTGCGCGGCAAGCTGCAGCGCGGCTCCGCCCGGCCCTCGGAACACTGCGGGCACGCCCACCTGTCCGTTCGACATGTACCGCATTTTCGCAGCGGAGTTTACCAGCTGGTCTACCGCAAGCAACGCGAAATTCCAAGTCATGAACTCGATAACCGGACGCAGCCCGACCATCGCTGCACCCACCCCCACGCCAGCGAATCCAAGCTCGGTAATCGGAGTGTCGACCACGCGCATCGGACCGAACTCATCCAGCAGTCCCCGGCTCACTTTGTAGGCGCCCTGGTAAACTCCCACCTCTTCCCCCATGAGGAATACTGATTCATCCCGCGCCATTTCCTCGCGGAGGGCCTGATTCAGGGCGTCGCGATATGTCAGTGTAGGCATGGAGAGCCGTCAGCCCTCTTCCTCGGCGTACACGTCGCTGTACAGCTCCCGGGGATCGGGATCGGGCGCGTGGTCGGCGAACTGGTAGGCGTCCTCCACCTCTTCCATTACTTCCTTGTCCATCGCCCGGATCTGCGCTTCGTCCAGAATGCCCTCCTCGATGAGCCGCTGAGACCACACGGCAATCGGATCCCGCTTTCGCTGATCCTCCACCTCTTCACGAGTCCGGTAGTGGCCGTGGATCGGATCCGACATGGAGTGGCCCATAAATCGGTAGGTACGGACCTCGAGCAGTGTGGGGAGCTTCTCCTGCCGAGCCCGCTTCACCGCTCGTTCCATGGCGGCATTCATCGTGAGTACCTCCTGGCCGTCGACCACCTCATTCGCCATGTCGTAGGAGCAGGCTCGCTCCGAGATGTCGTAGAGCGCGCTGGCCCGCTCGAGAGCCGTGCCCATACCGTAGCGGTTGTTCTCGCACACATAAATCGCCGGCAGTTTCCAGAGCGCGGCCATGTTCAGCGCTTCGTGAAATGCGCCGTTGTTGACTGCAGCTTCTCCGAAGTAGCAGACCGAGACTTGCGGGGTGTTCCGGTATTTCGCGGCGAACGCCATGCCCGTAGCCAGCGGAATGTGCCCTCCCACGATGCCGTGGCCGCCAAGGAAGCCCAGGGATGCGTCGAACAGGTGCATCGAACCCCCTTTACCGCCGGAGCAGCCCTCTGCCTTGCCGAACAACTCCGCCATGACACCCCGCGCCGAAATCCCGCGTGCCAGAGCGTGGCCGTGCTCGCGATAAGAGCAGGTGATGTAGTCATCGGGGCCGAGGGCTCCCAGACTTCCAACAGCCACAGCTTCCTGCCCGATGTACAAGTGGCAGAATCCCCCAATCTTTCCGAGACTGTAGGCCTCGCCCGCCTTCTCCTCAAACCGCCGGATAAGCAGCATCTGGCGGAGCCAGCCCCGGTACTCGTCGGCTCGAGAAGGATCGAGGCCCTTGGACTTGGTTCTGGGACGAGCCGCGGTGGAGCCAGCCACTAGGGGCGCTCCGCTGGAATGGAAAGAGTTTCCCTGCTGTGCTCGGGTCGCGCGGAGCGCGCTTGCTCCCAGGCATGATAGGACGAACGGGTGAGGGGGCTTGATTCCACGTGAGAGAAGCCGAGTGAGAGGCCGATTTCGCGGAGCTCGGCGAATTCGTCGGGCGTATAGTAGCGGGCCACCGGCATGTGGCTGAGCGAGGGGCGGAGGTACTGGCCCAGCGTGAGAATGTTGACGTCGCTACGGCGCAGGTCCCGCATGCAAACGATTACCTCGTCCCACTCCTCGCCCATTCCCAGGATGACGCCGGACTTGGTCAGCCCGTCCGGTACCATGCGACGTGCTCTAGCCAACAGCTCCAGCGCACGGGGGTAACGTCCGCCTGGGCGAGCCAGGCGGTACAGCCGCTCCGCGGTCTCGAGGTTGTGGTTCAGAATGTCCGGCCTGGCCTCCATGACGATCCGGAGCGCCTGCTCGGAACCCTTGAAATCGGGAATGAGGACCTCTACCGAGGTCCCGGGAAGTCGGCGCCGGATTTCAGTGATACAGCCCGCGAATGCCTCTGCTCCGCCGTTGGGCAGGTCATCTCGGTCGACGGAGGTGATCACCACGTGCTGCAGTTCCATTCGCGCCACCGCCTCAGCCAGGCGAGCCGGTTCGAGCGGATCGAAGGCCTTGGGGGTGCCGTGAGACACTGCGCAGTAGGTGCAGTTCCGGGTGCAGACGTCGCCCAGAATCATGAAGGTGGCGGCCTTGTGCTCCCAGCATTCGCCGACGTTGGGGCAGTGAGCCTCTTCGCAGACGGTGTGCAGCTCCAGCTCGCGCATCATAGTTCTGAGCTGCGCGTAATTCGGCCCTCCAGGCGCTCGTACCTTGAGCCAGCTCGGCTTGCGCACCGGCGTGCCGCTCGTGCTACTGCCCCTGGAGACAGGCAGGGAGCGGGTGAGTTGGACCAGCGGAACAGCCACTACGGTCTCCTTGAGAGCCAAGGGAGTTGACGCGTGGAAGCTAGCAGGGGCTGGTGGCCCACAGCTACCCGCGGCAGCGCTCCAACAGCTGCTGCGCCGAGGTCGTTACCTCGGACGAGGGCTTTTCCTCGACTTCGGTCGGCCCGCGCTGCGTCGTGTATTCGGCGAAGGTGCGACCCTGCACCGCGATGCTGGTTTGTCCATCCGCTTCCGGAGAGACCTCCACCTCGAGCTTGTCGAGAATGCGGCGGAACTGGGTGTCAGCCCGTCGGCTCTTATCATCGATCTTGCTGCCACTGATGCGATGCTCGTCCGTATCAATGGAGGTCTGTTTGTATCCCATGGCACTGAGCTGCCGTTTGACACAATCGAAGGTTTCGTCCGGCGCAGCGACAGTGCGGGTGCTTGCGGGCGCCGCATAGCGCTGGGCACAGGCCGACAGAAGCAGGACGGCGCCAAGGACGAGGCGGTGGTGCATTGACTGCTCCGAAGAGGTATAGGAATCGGTAATGTAACGGCATGCGTCGGGCAGAAAAAAACGGCCTCCCAAACGGGAGGCCGTCCTGGTCGTTCGTACGAACCCCTCTGTACAGCGCTTCTTTGAACTAGAAGAACAGCATCAGCCCGAAAGCGGGAGCAAAGCTCGAGTTCTTCGGGGTATCGGCCTCCGTCTCCTTGGTCCAGGCATAGTTGCCTTCGCCCACGATCTTGAGAGACTTGGTGGCCTGGAAGTAAATCCCGCCCGACACCAGGGTGTTCTCGGTCTTGAAATCAGGCTCACCATCGCTGGCCTGAAGGAAGCTCGAGCCATAGCTGCCGGCGACGGTGAGCTTGCTGTTAGCCGGCGTGAAGGTGATCTGGCCAAGGAAGCCGAACGACGTCCGGAGCTCGCCGTCGGCTCCGACACCGATTCCGTTGACCGGGCCGCAGCCGGCCGTCGGGTCGCAGGCACCCACGCCGTTAAACTGCAGCGTGGTACCGATACCCTTCCCCCAGTAGCCGGAACCAGTAAGCGAGAACGTCGACCGGCCAAACCTAAACCCACCACCGGCGCCAACCGCTGTCTTGGATTCATCGATGACGTCGTTCTTGGCGTTCTGTGCGGTGCCGTTCACCCACAGAAGGATATCGCCGGTCTTGAAGGTGCCTTCGGCCTCGACCCGGGGAACCTGGGTTTCGCCATAGGCGGTGCCGACGTCGCTGTTGAGCGTGGACGGCTGAAACAGACCGATGGAGATCTGTCCCGGGCGGCCAGCGGGCGTGGAATACGTCATCTGAGCAACGAAGTTCGGATAGATGTAGCCGAATCCGATGCGGCCCAGAGTCGTCCCGCCACTGTAAATGCCACCGGTAGCACCGATGCCGAACAGCGTCTGGTCGGTGAGGATGTTCTGCCGGTTGAATAGCCCGATTTCACGGCCGGCCAGGATCTGGCCCCAGCTACCACCGACCGTGAGGTATACCTGACGCATGTCGATCTGTGCGCCGAAACAGTCGTGCGCCTGGCCACCGCACTGAATCTGTGGCGCAAACCCGAAGTGCACGCCGAGATCAGTGTTTCCCTCTTTCCCCTTAGCATCGAACACGGCAAAGGCGGGCAGCAATCCGGTCTTGATGGTGAACCCGTTGCCACCAATTCCGATCAAGCCGCCTGGAGCCGCGAGCGTACCCCCTTCGTCGCTTACCGACTCATAGATGCCGAACGCGTTCACGTTGCCGGAAAAGGTGAAGCTCCAGCCGTTGCTCATCTGCATCGTCAGCTGTGCCTCAGCAGCGCTCGCCGCTCCCACCGATAGACCCACACACAACAGTGCGACTCGCTTCATAGGTGCGTCTCCCTCATAGTAAGGATGACCGCCAACTACCGCCTGACATCAGAACGAAACCATCACCAGCAACAAACTCCGCTCAAGGCACTGAATCTGAGAGTCGACGACCCAGCGTCGTGTTCACCTCCAGGAAAGCGTACCAGGTTGGCAGGGGAATGTGGTTGGTCCACCAGTAGTAATCACTGATTCGAC
>DASPKB010000428.1:0-5412 GCA_035628315.1 Gemmatimonadales bacterium
TTCTGATGATCTTTCCCGGCTGGTTTAACGAAAAAGAGCCCCTGAAAACCTTGGTACCAAATTAGCAATGATGCCGGGTCAATTACATTCAGCAGGTTCGGGGACAACTCTTCTGGAGGAACTGGCCGCTATTTGGGCGCGATGAGGTTAAGAATGTTCAGAACCTGACGGGCACTCGCAACACCCAGGAGCGATTTCGCGCCACAGTCGCCGACCTCCTCAAGCCCGCTGCCGCGCACCAGCCTGAAGCGATCTGCCGCCATCTACAATGACGAGTTTTCTAGGGAATCGCCTGGGCCGAGACGGTGGCTGAGGGAAGTCTCGGGGAACGGCAGTGGCGGCTGAGCCGCCTTGCTGTTGCAGTTTTGGGCCTCTGGTTAGCAGTCGATCTGGGTCTGCGGCTCATGCCCGTGGAGCGGCTTGGGGTATCTCCAAATACCGCGGCCCAACGTCTTGCGGGTAGACACTCCCCCTTTCGATCGAGCTTTTCCGTTTACGCGCCGGAGGGCACTCCCGGCGAGAACGCCGTGCGCGGGAACTTGCCATCCACCGAGGGGCGTCGGCCTTTGCGGTTTTCGACCGATGCCTTGGGCTATCGGTTGAACCCCGAGCTCCCTTCCGGTGCCGCGCCTGATGTGCTGTTTATTGGTGGCGATTCCTTTATTTACGGAGCGAACCTGTCGGACGAGGAGACTCTGCCGGCAGTGTTTACCCGCGTTTCTGGCCTCCTCTCCTACAATGCCGGTCGTCCAAACGCAGCCCCGATGATGCTCTATGACCTGGACTGGCTACTGAAACATTTCCCGCGAGTGCCCCAGACAGCGGTGCTCGTGCATCTGGAACACCACCGCTACAACGCAACTGATCGACCGCGTTCTACTCCAGGGGTCTGGGACGAGCTCAGGCTTGCACGCCGAGCTCTGTCGGAATGGTGGACTGCCTCTCCACTCAGCAATGCCACCCGCCGGCTGTTTCGTCACTTCGCCGATGGGAAACTGCTTCCCAACAGTTACCTGCAGCAGGTGAGCGCGTACTCCCTCCCCGACCGCCGTCCGATTTTGTTCCGCGACTACGAGACCCACCCCGCCCGCGTTCCCCAATCGGGGGATCAGATACTCGCTACTGCGGACAACATTCTGGCATGGACTCGTGCGCTGCAGGGCCGCGGTATGGAGGTCTACGTGCTACTCCTCCCTACTCGCTTCACCGTCTATGGGCCCTGGCTGGTAGACGGTGAGGCGCGGGCCCGAGTCATCCGTGCGGCGGAGAGTTTCAACCAATTGGCAGCGGAGTTGGAGGGTAGGGGGATCAGAACCATCAACGGCCTAGGAGTATTCCAGGAGACCGCACACGAGGATCTCTTGAGCGGAGATCTCCCCTTCTACCGCGAAGATAACCACTGGAACTCCCGGGGCGTCGAGCGTATTGCTCGCCTCCTGGCTGACTCGGTGTGTCAATCTGCAGCCGTCGCGGCGCGGGCTGGGTACAGGAAGCTCTCCCAGCCCTGCCGCTGACGTCCATCTATGCTCTTCAACAGCGCCGTCTTTCTCTTCCTGTTTCTGCCAATCACCTACGTGGTGTTCTGGGCTGTCCGTACCAAGAACTCACGATACATCTGGCTGACGCTCACCGGTTACGTCTTTTACGGCTACTGGAATCCGGCTTTCTGCCTGCTGATGCTGTTCTCAACCCTGGTGAGTTACCTCGCAGGCCTGGGGTTTCTTCGATGGGATGGAACCCGCCAGCGCCGACTTCTGCTGGTAATCCCGGTAGCCGCGGATCTCGCCCTACTCGCCTGGTTCAAATACGCAGACTTTGCGATCGGGACCTGGAATTGGGCGTCCGGTTTCATGGGGCGTGCGCCTTTGGAACCATTGAACATCCTGCTTCCGATCGGCATCTCGTTCTACACGTTCCACACGATCACCTACATCGTAGACGCCTACCGGGGAACCATCAGGCCCACCAGGAATTTCTGGGAATTTTCCTGCTATGTCTCTTTGTTCTCCCAGCTCGTGGCTGGGCCAATCGTCCGGTTCAGCGAGCTGCAGGCAGACCTCGAGGGCATCGATCACAAGGACCGCAGGACTTACCTGGATCTGGGATGGTCGTTCTTCATCATCGGAATGGCTCAAAAAGTATTGCTCGCCGACACTATCGCCTCGGTCATTGACCCCGCACTGGAGGATGTAACCACCCTCTCATCCGCATCGGCTTGGATGTGTATGCTGGGCTACAGCTACCAGCTCTACTTTGACTTTGCAGGATACAGCAACATGGCCGTCGGTCTCGGCTACATGTTCGGCATGTACATACCGCAAAACTTCCACTCACCCTACAAGGCGCTGAACCCCTCAGACTTCTGGCGCCGTTGGCATATATCACTCTCGCGCGTTCTCCGTGACTACCTCTACATCCCTCTCGGAGGGAGTAAGGGGAGCACGTGGCTGACGTACCGGAACCTGATGATCACGATGTTACTGGGCGGGCTCTGGCATGGGGCTGCATGGACTTTCGTGATCTGGGGAGCTTACCACGGGGTGCTGCTCAGCCTCTACCGTCGGTTTGGAGGGGCGTGGGACCGGCTGCCTGAGTTATTCCAGCGGGCCGGAATGTTTTTGCTGGTAGTGATCGGTTGGGTGTTCTTCCGGGCTCCCACTGTCCATGATGCCGTCACTCTTCTCCGGGCGATGTTTATCCCCGAGCCCGGAACGTGGCCTATTGGGGCAGCTGTGCTGGCCGTGATGCTGCTGATGGCTGGTACCATCGCGCACCTGGGTCCCAATACATTCGAAATGAGGCACCAATGGAAACCGGCAGCAGCGGCGGGACTGGCGGCCCTGCTGGTCCTTTCTCTAATACGAATTTACGGCGCGGACAATTCGCCGTTCCTGTATTTCCAATTCTGACAGGTTCGTCTGACTCGACTACTGCATCAGGGTACTCGGTTGCGAATTTGCATCACGACCTGGCCAGCGAGCCATTCGCGTACTGACTCGCTGTAATGCACACCGTCACCCACATGCAGACTGCTCGAGCGCCAACTCCGCCCGTTATCCGGCGATGTGTAGGTTGCCAGATCGATCAGAACGACACCCTTCGCGGCAGCCAGTGAACGTATCCCGGTATTGAGCGAAGGTATGCTAGCTCCCTGGGAGCCGGCCCGCGGGGCGAGTGTTGTCAACAGAAAGTGATCGGGCCGCCGACCTGCCGCCTGCCACCGTTCGATCATCCATCGCAGGTTTGCAAGCGTCTGATCGGCGCTGATGCGCTGCGCTGGGTCGTTGGTACCGATCGAGACGTATACAAAGTCGTTGGCGGTGGGGACGAACGCCTGGACTCGCCTGAGGGGGCCGTTCACGTACTTGCTGGTGACCGGCTCTCCACCCGACCAGGGCCACTTGAGTCCGAGCACCTCCCCTTCGAACCGGGTGACGCCCGAGACGAGTGTTCGGGCTTGTGGAGCTCCCGAGGAATGCCGGTTGGGTCCACCGAAGGTTCCTCCTCCGGTGGTCGTCCCGGCAATGGCATGGTTCACGACGCGGATCGCGTTTGCGCGCACCCCTCGCCACTGGCTCTCGATCTTTCCCGCCAACTGGTCCGGGCTGTGCGGATTCATGGCAGCCAGGTAAGCTCCGTCGGAAACGTACGAACGGGCGAGCACTCGAGGATCCGTACCGTTCAGCCCCCAATCGGTATTGGAGTCACCGAACGTCACGACCCTGACCGGAGGTGCCGTCCCCGACATCGTTGCCGTGCAAGCCTGATTTGAGGCTGGCGAGCTCCCCGCGCCGCCGCCCGCCTTCGCCCGAACCCAATAGCAGTATGTACGCCCTCCGCTCAGTCCCGAGTTGGAGAACCTGGTGACATTCGATGAAACCGCGGCTACGACCGAGTACGGGCCGGCGCTGCCGGAAGTGGAACGGGCAATCTCGAAGCCCGACTCTGAGGCAGATGCATCCTTCCACGAGAGACGAACTTCCGAGGAGCTCATTGAGCTTGCGAGCAAGTGCTGGGGCGCGGGGAGCGGCGTCAGTCCCGATCCGGTCCCGGTGCCGGATGAAATCGAGTCCGGGGGCGTGGAGTCGCTTGCAGTGTCTGGAGCGACCGAATCAGACTGGGCTGGTTCCGAGGAGAGGCTGTCCGGGGCAGGAAGATCGGGTGAGTTGTGTGCGCTATCGTGACTGCATCCAACACCGACAAACGCAGAAACTACCAGCACAGCCCAAGGACAAAAGGCGGTCAAGCTCACAGAGTTCTGAACACTAAGGGCTGTCCAAGTGGATCTCGTTGCCGTAATGGCTGGGAATCAGTCCCAGGCTCACCCATAATCCGACCCTCACCCGGCAAGGTGAGGCCCCCTCAACGGATGCGGAAAGTACCTCTTCCCCAGCAGCACGGTAAGACCTCCTACGCAGAGCAGCCGGGATGCCAATCCCTTGCTTTACGGCTCCTGAATTGCGGGTCATTTGACCCAGCACTCCGGAGGACCACCTCATATAATTTGGCGCGATGAGTAGGCGCGGCACTGAGACGGGAGCAGTTCCGGAGGTTACCTGGCGAGCGGATGAAAGAAGTACCAGGATTTACGGTGAACGACGTTCGTCGGGAGGCTCACCAGATCCTCCTGGCCATCGATGCGAGCCGACATCAGAGACAGAGGCTCGAGGACAATTGGCGCAGGCTGTGGCAACTCCTTCGGGAAGTAAACGCCGCGGCGTACCTGCCTGCTGACGGGATCAGTGGACCGTGGCACCTCATCAGCACAAACACGTTGACCCCCACCTTAGCTGCCGATAGCTTCGTTGTAATAATCTGGCCACCGGAAGCCTCCCGATCGGGAGCATTCCTTCCCCAGCTACTCAATTGGGCTAGCGTACCAGCACCACATGGACGATAGACGCGCCTCCGGCGAGGCTGGTAGCCGTTCACCCCCGCAGAGCCCAGAGACAGCAGAACGCGCTCGGCAGGCTGCTGAGCGGCGACGGGAGCAGGACGAGCTTCACCGGCGTCTGGCTGAAGAGGGCCGGCACGTCGCCGAGACCATACGTGATCGCCACGAGGAGTTCCGCCAGAACGGGGAGGACACCCGTGACGCAGCCGAGCGCTTCCGGGATGCCCAGGAAGGAAGCCGCGAGCTCGCTGAACAAGCACGGGAGATGGCCGAAGCGCTTCGGAGAGTGGCGGAAGAGGCTCGGGTCCTCGTGAGCGATGCTCGGAACGCGCTGGGTGAGTTAAAGGATTTGGCCCGGCGGCAACGGGAAGTGCTCGAGCGTCAAGAGAGAGCACTCGCTGCGTTCGAGCGGCGCACCCGTAGCTGAGGGCTGGGGAGCGGTCGGGCTCTCTGGCTTTCCGTTACCCATGCTGAACGAATCACTTCTTCTTGGCACCTCTCTTTACCGCATTAGCAGC
>DASPKB010000429.1:0-2514 GCA_035628315.1 Gemmatimonadales bacterium
CGCCGACCAGGGGAACGGCCTGCACCAGGTCGGTGCCCACCAGCTCATTGGCGGTGAGTCGAGGATAGAGCGCCATCAGCGCGATGATGATCAGAGATCCGGAGCCAACCGAAGTGATACCGACGACCAAGCCTCCCAGAGCCCCAAGAAGCACCGTGGGCAGGGGCCGCATGCCGATTCGCGGAGGCCCTTCCGGCAATGGCGGCGCCCGCCCGTCTCGCCGTCGCGCGTGTTCTACCAGCCTGAGGTAGGCCCGGATGATGAGGCCGATCGCCGCCAACAGCAGCGCGATGCCGAGCGCGAGGCGAATGATCTCCTGCACATCCTCACCCCGGCCGAGGGCCCGGGCGATCAGCACACCGCTGAACGCACCGGGGATCGACCCGATACACAGCCATCGAACCAGACCCAGATGAACGGTGCCGCGCCGCAGGTGTACCACGGATCCTACCGGTTTCATGATCGCACTTGCCACCAGGTCGGACGAAACGGCTGTCAGCGGCGGGATGTTGAAGAAGAGGACCAGCACAGGAGTCATCAGTGCACCGCCACCCATACCGGTGAGGCCCACCACGATGCCGATGCCGAATGCAGCGACCGCAAGCAGAAAGTCGGGATTCATAGGGTTAGAAGCAGGCGGCCTTGCTCCTCTTTGACTTTATACCTTTCGATCGGTTGCTCCGCCGGCCCTGCCTTCACCGCTCCTGTACGGCAGTCGAATTGTGAGCCGTGCCAGGGACATTGCACGGTTCCCGCTATCATGACGCCTCCGGCAAGCGAGCCGCCTCGATGGGTGCAGCGGTCATCGAACATCGTGTATCCCTCCTCCGTTCGGGCCAGAACCAGGCGGCGCCCATCCAGCCGAACGAGCTTCATCTGGTTCACCTCGAGCTCGTCCGTCTTTCCCACCACAACCGGCACGCCGGGCCTTGCCTCGATTTCTTCTTCTTTCCACTTGCCAGCCTTGGCGTAGCGATGATCTACGCCGATCTGATTGCGGTTTACCAGAACTCCTCCCATCCATCCTCCTGCCGTCAGGCAGATGACGGCAATGCCCTCCAGGACCAGGACAAGAGTTCCCGGAGGCGCGGCAGCCCCATCGCGCAAAGCCAACGCGGCGACAAAAGCTGTGACGGCGGTCAGGTTCACCACCATGTGGCGGGTAGCTCGCTGTTTTCCCGTGCTTCTGGGCGGCACCGTCTTGAAGTAGTCGATGAAGCCAGGCACTGCGGCAATGAGCGCTGCACCGACCCCAACAAAACCCAGGTGAGCTCCAATAGTCCACCACAGCGCCCGGTCCCCCAGGACTCCGGCTAGGTCGAAGACGAAGGCGCCGTAGAGAAAGGCAAATGGGAAGGGGATCAGGGCAGGGTGGATGGGGTGACCCCGAAAGCTGGCTTTGCTTCTCATGTGACGTCCTCCGCCGTCAGCGGTTGACCGGTATCTGCTCCAGAGCTAATTCAACCTCGAGACTGTGACGGTCTCGACGATCGTAGCGGTTGCGACGGCACGCTCCGATCGATAATAGGTTACAGCGCATTCTCGTGCGCTCGGGTTTCCCTCGACGAATGTTCTGTCCCAACTCCCACCATGGCCCACGTAGGCGATCGGCACATCGTAATGCTGGCTCCAAAAGAAGGGGAGGGCAGTAAACGGCTCCGAATGCGTCTCGGCAGCGGTGCTTCCCGCTGCACCGGCGCCAAGAATGACGGCGGCGCAAGTCAGTCAGGGCGGGTGGCCGCACGGCTTTGCCGGTACGGAGACTGAAGCAGGCGTGGTGCCAGGGACATCGGTGGCAAAGAGCTCTCCGTCAACGCGGGCCACAAGGACAGGCTCATCACCCACATGCCCGCTGACCATGGCTCCTTCCGCCAGCGAGGCCGCCGGAATTCCCAGACTTAGATCGGGACCGCTCGGAGCAGAACGCTGGTCACCCATGTGACCTCCAGCTACTTGGTGGCGAGCCGTTGGGCCAGATTCTGCGCCATCTCCATGTGGGCCTGAAAGGCTGGCGCAACCCGGACCACCAGGTAGCGCAACTCCTGATTGCTGATGGCCGGCAACAGGGTGCTCTTTACGGCCGCGATGACATCGCGGTGAAACCGCTCTTCATGCTGGAGAAACGCACGATCGAATTCGACACCGCTGAGCTGGCGGAGTCGCCGCAGCGCCGCCGCATGTTCGCGGGCACTGGCCTGGTCGGCTGGCGGGGTAGGCTTCACGCCCAGCTTCTCGGCCAAATCGCGACCTTGCTGCCGGACGGCCTGGTGGTCCCGGGCCAACATGGCGCCGAACTGGCGCACAGCGGTTGATGCTCCTCGCTCGGAGGCCAGGGTGCCGGTCTCGATGTCGGCCGTATTCGCCGCATCGAAGATGGCGACAATGGTAGCGTCGTCTAGGGAGGGCTTCTGCGCCGTAAGCGGCCCGTGTAGAACAGCGAGGGCGGCCACGGTCAGCAAGCCAGGAAGAGAACCATTCATGACGGGCTCCTGTGAAGGTGGTAGCCTCATGATG
>DASPKB010000430.1:0-3026 GCA_035628315.1 Gemmatimonadales bacterium
TTGCCGCCGACGCCGCTGAAAAGCACCTCGATGCCTCTCCAGCCGGGGAGAAACCCACAATCCTGCCTCGCGCTCTCGTCATCATGCGGGGCAGTCCCCAGCGTGATCGTATAGCCCAGGAGCTGATGGGGGCCGGTTACAACGTGCGCTTCGGGGTTAAGACCGATCATCCGGATTCACTTCCCAGTGAGCAGCTGCCCCACCTCGTGATCATCGGTGGGGAAGCCGGAGACGGTGATCTCTCGGCTATTGCGTCTGCCTGGACCAATAGCCCCGACCGGAGGCCTGGCGCCGTGGTGCTGGTAGAGACCCTGCGCCCCGTGGATCGGCTCCGGGCCATCGCTGCCGGAGTGGATGCGGTGTTTCCGGCCGAGCAGGTCGACCAGAAGCTCCCGCGGTACGCGAGGACCTTTGCGCGAATCGGTCCGCCGCCTTCCAGTGTGGTTCTGGTGGAATCCGACGAGAGCCGGGCCAGGCAAATCGCCGCCGTGCTGGACTCGGCGAATATCCGGGTAGTGGGTACTCCACGGCATCAGATGGTGAGTGAGATTCTGGAGCGGGAGTCGCCCGATCTGTTGCTGCTCAGCTCCCGTCCAATCGATGCCGATCCGTTCGCCATGGTCCGAGTGATTCGTCAAGACCCGCGGTACCAGTTGCTTCCGGTCGTGTTTTTGGGAGACGACAGCACGAGCGAGCGCATCTCCGCGCTACGCGCGGGAGCCGACGACTTTATTCCTGCGGACGCGGATTCAGCGCTCCTGGTGCAGACTGTTATCGCCCGTGCCGCGCGGGGCCGCCGAATGCGGGAGCTGGTCCATCGAGACGGACTCACCGGCCTGCTCAACCACGCCACCCTCATCACCGAGCTGGAGAGCGCCGTGGAGTTCAGCCAGCGGTATGGGGAGCCGCTCGCGTTCGTGCTGTTCGAGCTGGAGGCGTTCCGGACCTTGAGCGAGCGGCTGGGACCCCGGGCGGCGGACGAGGTGCTCCTCCACGTCGCTGGAGTTTTCCGCTCGAACGTTCGGGCCAGCGATGTGATCGGACGCTACGGCAACGAAGCGTTCGGCATGCTGCTCCGCGGCGCCAACGCCGCCGGGGCAACGGTGCTGGCCCGGAATCTCCACCGGGTGCTCAGCGAGCAGCCGGCCCGTACCTCGCTTGGTGAGCTCGTGCCGCTGGAGGTGAAGGTGGGAACCGCGGTCTTCCCCCGGGACGGCACCACCGCGGCCGAGCTGGCGCAGGCGGCAGATAGGGTGCTGAAAGGGGCAGGTAAGCGGGTGAGCGGGTAACCGGGAACGTATAAGCAAAGACCCTCCGAATTTGATCTCGGAGGGTCTCGCCCGTGCCTACTTCCCCGCTGCCCCGCTTACCATCGTCCCAGCCTTTTTAATGCCTGAAACCTGCCGCAGCCAGCGGCACCACATCCCGCGGGTTCTTCTCGTCGCCGAAGAGCAGGCGTCCTTCGCTGAAGGTGGCGCCCCGGAGCGTGAAGGCGAGCACTTCGCCCAGCTCCTCGACCAGGAAAACTTCAATCTTGTCGCGAACTTCTCGCGGCAGATCCTCCAGATCGGGCTCGTTCGCCTTGGGCAGGATGATGCGATTTATTCCTGCCCGGACGGCACCTAATACCTTCTCCTTCACGCCACCAATCGGCAGCACCCGACCGCGCAAGGTGATCTCGCCGGTCATCGCGATGTCATGTCGAACCGGACGACCGGAAAGAGCCGATACAACCGCGGAAGCCATGGTCACGCCGGCCGACGGACCGTCCTTGGGGATGGCACCCGCCGGAACGTGGATGTGGATGTCCCGATCGAACATCTCATCCGGGATCTGCAGGGCCGCGGCGTGTGATCTCGCGTAGGTCCACGCTGCCCGGGCCGACTCCTTCATGACGTCGCCCAGTTGGCCGGTGAGCACCAGCTCACCCTTGCCCCGCATAGTCGAAGCTTCCACGAACATGATGTCGCCGCCCGTCGGGGTGTAGTACATACCGGTGGCTACCCCTGCTTCGTCCTCGCGCGCCTTCTTCTCCGGGTGCACCTTTGGCCGGCCGAGAAGGTCGTCTACCATGTTCTGCTCGATGGTGATCTGCTGAACCTCCCGCGTGGCGATCTTGCGCGCCACCTTGCGGGCCAGCCGGCCGATCTCACGCTCCAGCTGTCTGACCCCGGACTCGCGGGTGTAGCTGGTGATCACCTCGGAGAGCGCCTCGTCGGTGATGGTCAGCTGGTCCGGGCTGACGCCGTTCTCGGTGAACTGCCTCGGGATGAGGTACTTCCGCGCGATCTCCTGCTTCTCTCGCTCGGTGTACCCTGCGAACTCCACTACTTCCATTCGGTCCAGCAGCGGCCCCGGGATGTTCTGAATGAAGTTGGCCGTTGCGATGAACAGCACCTCGCTCAGATCGAACGGAACGCCGAGGTAATGATCCACGAAGGTGTCGTTCTGAGCGGGATCGAGCACCTCCAAAAGCGCGCTCGCCGGGTCGCCCTGGAAGGAGACGCCCAGCTTGTCCACCTCGTCGAGCAAAAAGACCGGGTTCTTGTCCACGCGCATCAGGAGCAGTTCCGGCAGCCGCAGCTTCAACTCCTGATAGGTCATCCGCGCGAGGAAGTCGGCCGCGGGCCGCGCCCGCGCGAACTGCGACTCGTACCGGCGCACCACGTCGTAGGAGGAAAGCCCGATGAGGCGCGCGCGCAGCTCCGGCGAGAGGGCGCGCGGCTTGAAGGTCTCGTCGAAGACGACGGCGCTGCCCCAGAAGAGCGATTCGTCGGCGCCCAGCCGCCTGACCAGCTCGATCGCCATCCGCTGCCTGACCGTCCGCTCCATCACGGGCCGGGCCACGGCCGAGGCGAGGCGGCGGGCGGCCGCCGGCACACGCTCGTCAGAGTCACGCTCGACAACGGCCGCGAAATCACCTGCACGCCCGACCACGAGTTCATGCTGCGTGACGGCGGCTACCGCCGGGCGTGCGAGCTTCGGCCGGGAACCTCCCTGATGCCGTTTCACACGCGCGCAGACAG
>DASPKB010000431.1:0-2129 GCA_035628315.1 Gemmatimonadales bacterium
TCACGCATCACTGCCGATCTGGATGCCGGATCTTCCCTGATGTACATGTGAGGTTCCAGCTCTATTCCTCCTCCGGTCTGCCGAACATCAGCTGGATAAAGCCCCGGTCCTCCGGCTGCGCGATGACGTGCACGTGGTCGCCCGGCTGAAGAACCGTGCCGGGCCTGGGTGGGATCAGTGAGTTTCCGCGGACGATCAGGGTCACGGCCGCACCCTCCGGCAGGGGCAGCTCGTCGGCCGGCATGCCTGCTACAACCAGCGCTTCATCTATATAGAACGACATGAGCTCGCCCTGGAGCGGCTGGCGCGACTCGATGGCCAGAACGGCCTGAGGCGCAGGGGGCTCTTTGGTCTGAAGCCCGAGCCTCCGGGTTACCCAGGACACAGTTGCCCCGGGCACGAGTGCGCTCGCGACGACGATAAAGAACACCAGGTCAAACAGCCGTCCCGCGCCGGGAGCACCGGCCAGCACGGGGTAGGTGGCGAGTACAATCGGAACCGCGCCTCGAAGCCCTACCCACCCGATGTAGAGGATCTCTCGCGGGGGGTAACGGAACGGCAGGAGGCAGAGCGCGACCACCAGTGGACGCACCACGAAGGCGAGCAGTGCGGCGATGGCGAAAGCAACACCGGCCACTTCGAGCAAGCGCGAGGGATACACCAGCAGGCCGAGGATGAGAAACATGCCGACCTGGCTGAGCCAGGCGAGCGCGTCGTGGACCCGCAGCAGTCCGGTGCGGTAAGGCAGGGGACCATTCCCCAGGATGAGGCCGGCGAGATAGACCGCGAGGAAGCCGCTGCCGTGGCCGAGGGTGGCGGCTCCGTAAGCGACCAGGCCCAGGGCCAGAGTAACCACCGGATAGAGGCCCCCGGTGGACAGGCTCAGCTTCGAGAGCAGCTGCCGTCCACCGTATCCGACCGCGGCACCTACGGCCGCGCCCATCAGCAGCTGCACCGTTACCTCGAGCGGAATGCGAAAACCTCCGGCCGACCCGGGGGTGAGCAGATTGCCGGTGAGTACGGTGGTAAGAATGACCGCGACCGGATCGTTGATGCCGGATTCCACCTCGAGGGTAACACCGACCCGGCGCTTCAGCTGGAGACCGCTTCCACGCAGCACCGCGAAGACCGCGGCTGCATCAGTGGAGGATACGACGGCGCCGATCAGCAGCGCCTCGGGCCAGCCGAGACCGAGCCAGTGAGCGCCGACCGCGACTAGCACCGCGGTGCCGGCAACCCCCGCGGTTGCCAGAATACCGGCGGGCGCCGCGGCCCTGCGCACCGCGTTGAGCGGCGTATTGAGCCCGCCGTCGAACAGGATGAGCGCGAGTGCCACGGTGCCAATCCGGAAGGCGAACTGGTAATCATCGAAAGCAATCCGGCCCAGCCCCTCGGATCCGGCCAGCATTCCGACCACGATGAACAGGAGGGCGATGGGGACGCCGGTCTGCTGCGAGGCCCGGCTGAAGATGACACTGATGCCGAGGAGGAGCCCGCACGTGGTCAGCAGAAGCGCGGTCGCGTGAGGCTCGTGGGAGGTCATGGTCGAGGTTACTGCACGGGTGATCAGTTGGCTACTGGCTTCAGAATCCACGAGTAGCCAAGAGTCAACGGGTCATCCATTTTCATTCCATGCACGCCGAAACTCTCGCCGCGGCCCTCGCGCTGATCGGCATCGTGATTCTGGTGTCGTCTCTTATGTCCGGCTATATCGAGCGCACCGGCATTCCGCAGGTCGCCATCTTCCTGCTGCTCGGTGTCGTGCTGGGTCCCGCCGGGTTGCGTCTGATCGACCTCACGCTGGAATCCCCGACATTGCAGTGGATCGCAACGCTGGGTCTGGTGCTGGTTCTGTTCACAGACGCCATCGCCATGGACTTCGGCGAGATCCGGCGGCCCCGGAGGCTGCTCTTCATCATCCTGGGTCCGGCAACGCTGATCCCGGCTGTCATCATCGGGCTGGCCGGCTGGCTCCTCCTCGACCTGGCACCACTCCCCGCATTCATCATTGGCGCGGCGCTCGCCTCCACCGACCCGGTAATGCTTCGCGGAATAATCCGCCGAACAAGCGTTCCGGCCCCGGTCCGGGAGACGCTGCGGCTGGAAGGCGGCATTAACGACGTGGTGCT
>DASPKB010000432.1:0-8313 GCA_035628315.1 Gemmatimonadales bacterium
GAAGGGGTCGCGAATGTGCTCAACCGGGCAGGTCTCCGGTTCGAGCCATCGGCCCGCGTTCGCCTTACCGGTGACTATGTGTCCTACGCCGATTCCAGTGGCTGGTCCCCCTACACTGCGGCAGGCACGCGGGAGCAGTGGTCGCTATATGGCCGGTTGATGCCGGGGCGGCGGCCTGGGGCGGTTGTGGTTGAGGCCCAGGCAACTCGCACGCTCACGAGTCAGGGAGCCCAAACCGATGGGCGGATCGGGGCCGCTCTACAGGTGGAGAACACAGTGCTGCGACCCCACATCCGGGTACAGACACTCCCTGAAGTTACTGGACCAGGTGGGCGAAGCTTTGTGGGACTACAGGCGACCGTGCTCCCGGTGCGCGCGCTGGGCGGGGTTCTCGGCGGATTCTGGCTCCAGGGACAGGCAGAGACGGAAATTGCCGGCTCGCCGACCAGCGCGAGCGTGGTACTCTCGCGGAACCTCGGACGTCCCTTCCGAATCGAAGGCGGAGTCCGGTGGGAGCGGGGCCTCACGGGGCCGTTCTATACCCTGTCAGTGGTGTCCCAGCTCGCCGCTGTGCGCTCGGTCTCCCTGGTGACCGCTCAGCCTGCTGAAGCCGCGACCCGCGTTGACCAGTCGATCGCCGGTTCTCTGGTATGGAGCCGCGGGAGCAGTGGTGTCGGGCTGTTCAGCGAGCCTTCGCTCGAGCGGGGTGGAGTGGGAGGGGAGGTCTTCCTGGACCTGAACGGCAACGCACGCCGAGACCCGAAAGAGCCGGGACTGCCGGGTACTCGTCTGCTGGTGGGGAATCGGTGGGTGACGGCCGATTCAGCAGGTCGTTACCAGGTCTGGGGCGTCTCGCCCTACGAGGAGGTGCTGATCTCGGCTGATACTGCCAGCCTGAAATCACCGTGGTGGGTGCCGCGGTTCCCCGCTCAGGCAGTAACGCCGACGCCAAACCTGGTGCGGCGTGCGGACGTTCCGATTGATATCGGCGGCGTCATCGAGGGCAGCCTGGTCATGGAGTCAGGCCCGGCGCGACCGCTCCCCCGGTCGGTGCGAATAGTGGTGACCGAGACCAACACCAAAACCCGAACGACGCTCGAGTCCTTCACCGATGGGTCCTTTTACCTGATGGGGCTTCGACCAGGCCGGTACGAAGCGGTCGTAGACAGTGCCGTCCTGGCTCAGATGGGTATGACGGCGGACACGCTCCGTTTCGAGCTCGAGCCGGGACACTCGGCAGCCGAACCCGGTCCTACGTTGTCGGGCCTTCGCTTGAATCTGCGATAGGGGCCTGGTTCACACGTCCAGGTTGTTCACGTACTTCGCATTCCGCTCGATGAACTGCCGGCGGGGCTCGACCTCGTCGCCCATCAGCTCGTCGAACAGCTTGGCCGCGGCCTGAGCATCCTCCATCGTCACCCGCAGAATCGTCCGGGTGGACGGATCCATCGTGGTGCGCCAGAGCTGGTCCGGATTCATCTCGCCGAGACCCTTGTAGCGCTGGATGTTGATGCTGCCCCTCCCGTCTCCATTCGATAGACGCTTGGCGTACTCGTCCCGCTCCTGCTCGCTGTAGGCGTAGAACTCTTCCTTCCCCTTGGCCACCCGGTATAGCGGCGGCTGGGCGATGTAGACATATCCCGCCTCCACCAGCTCCTGCATCTGCCGGAAGAAGAAGGTGAGCAGCAGCGTTCTGATGTGAGCGCCGTCTACGTCGGCATCGGTCATCAGGATGATCTTGTGGTAGCGCGCCTCCTCCAGCTTGAAGTCGTCCTTCACGCCGGTGCCGATCGCCGTGATCATCGCGCGGATTTCCTCGTTGCCGAGGATCTTGTCGATCCGGGCGCGCTCGACATTCAGGATCTTGCCCCGAAGCGGCAGGATGGCCTGGAACGAGCGGTCGCGGCCCTGCTTGGCGCTGCCGCCGGCGGAGTCGCCCTCGACCAGATAGATCTCGCTAACGCTCGGGTCGTCGATCGAGCAGTCGGCCAGCTTGCCGGGAAGCACGGCGTTCTCCAGCCCGGACTTCTTCCGCACCAGATCGCGAGCCTTGCGGGCGGCCTCACGGGCCCGGGCCGCGCTCACCGCCTTCTCGATGATGTTCCGGGCGACCGGAGGGTGCTCGTCGAGGTAGCTGCCCAGGTGCTCGTTTACTACCGCCTTGACGATGCCTTCCACCTCGGAGTTGCCCAGCTTGGTCTTGGTCTGACCCTCGAACTGAGGCTCCCGCACCTTCACGTGCAGCACGCAGGTGAGCCCTTCCCGGATGTCCTCACCCGAGAGGGTAAAGTCTTCCTTCTTGAGGAAGTCGCGCCGCTTGGCCACATCGTTGATCGTGCGGGTGAGCGCGGACTTGAATCCGGTGAGGTGGGTGCCGCCCTCGTGGGTATTAATGTTGTTCACGAAGGTGAAGGTGTTCTCGTTGTACCCGTCCTCGTACTGGAGGGCGATGTCCACCTCGACGTCGTCCTTGACTGCGCTGAACGCGATTGGCTTGGGATGCAGCGGTTTCTTGTTTCGATTGAGCCACTCGACGAACTGGATCAAACCGCCCTTGGCGAAGAAGGTCTCGCTCTTGACGGTTTCTTCACGCTCGTCCTTCAGGGTGATGGTAATGCCACGGTTCAGGAAGGCCAGCTGGCGAAGCCGGTCGGCTAGCGTGGTGTAGTGGAACTCGAGGACAGTGAAGATTTCCGGGTCTGGCTTGAATCGAACCGTGGTACCCTGACCCTTGGCCTTACCGAGCACCGTGAGCTTCTTGGTGGTTTTACCGCGGACGAACTGCATGTGGTGCCGCTGGCCGTCGCGGTCTACGATGACTTCGAGCCGCTCACTGAGCGCGTTCACCACCGAGACGCCGACGCCATGCAGTCCGCCCGACACTTTATAGGTGTTTTTGTCGAACTTGCCGCCGGCGTGGAGCACCGTAAGCGCTACCTCCACGGCCGGCTTCTTCTCGGTGGGGTGGATGTCTACCGGGATGCCACGGCCGTTGTCGGCCACGGTAATGGAGTTATCCGCGTGGATGGTGACGTTGATGGTGTCGCAGTGGCCGGCGAGCGCCTCGTCGATAGAGTTGTCCACCACCTCGTAGACCAGGTGGTGCAACCCGTTCTCGCTGGTGGATCCGATGTACATCCCGGGTCTGCGGCGTACCGCCTCGAGGCCCTTGAGGACCTGAATCGATTCGGCTGAGTAGCCGGGTCTCGGGTCGACGACTGCGCTCTGTTCTTTGGCCATGTCCCTATGGGTTAAAGTGGAGAGATCCTTGGCTTTCGCTCAGGATGACACTCTGGGTCACGATGAAAGCGGACCCGGCATCCACCGGATCTCCTTCACTCTTCCCGATCGTCCTGCATTCAGCCGCGCCAGAATCCGAGGCGACATGAGGCTCAGCTCATTGGCCCATGCCGCTGTGGCAACCCGGACCCGGAGAATGCCGTCGGGAGTCACGGATTCCGGCGCTGTTACCGCCGCTATCTGAGGGCCCACCAGCTGGGCCCACTCTTCAATGATTCCTGCCTGCTGCACCCGCTTGGTGAGGCCCGCCTGCTTTAGGTAGCTGGTGAGGGCATCGGCGAGCGGAGCTGGATCGACTTTCTTAGCAGTCACGAGTCGCGGGTTTCGAGTCAGGTTCACGACGACACTCTTCCACCGTCAACGGTCCACACCGGAAGCTCCAGATTCGGCGGCAACTCGTCAGGGCGAGGACTGGTGACGAACACCTGCCGGTTGTCCGCGCCCATCAACCGTAGTGCCAGCCGGCTCTGCCGTTCCCGGTCCAGCTCGGCGAAAACATCGTCGAGCAACAGCGCGGGCTCGGTGCCCCGGGCCTCCCGCAGAGCCGCGATCTCGATCAGCTTGAGCGCCACTGCTGCGCTCCGCTGCTGCCCAGTGGACCCGTAATCGCGGAGCTTCCGTCCCCCGATCTGGAGCACCAGGTCGTCGCGATGGGGACCGACGGTCGTGATTCCCCGAGCCCGATCTTCGGCCAGAGACTCCGCCAGCGGGGCAGCCCAGTTAGCTACCTTCGACAGCTCGACTCTACCGCGGTACTCCAGTTGCGCTCGTTCGCGCTCTCCCAGACAGTCGAACTCCGCTGCAAACTGGGGCTCTGCCCACTTCACGAACTCGAGCCGGGCCCCCACCACGTCAGCGCCGGCTGCACTCAGCGGAGCGTCGAAGGCCTGCGCCATGTCCACCCGCCCCTGGCGCAACGCGCTGTTCCGCTGGGCCAGGGCCACGCGATAGCGTGAGAGTGCCCGCAGGTACTGGCGGCTGGCGAGCGAGAGCAGGCGGTCGAGATACTGCCGCCGCACTGCGGCCGGTCCTGAAGCAAGGCCGAGGTCCGACGGCAGGAAGACAACCGCGAGCCAGGTGCCCACCGCTTCGGCCAGCCGTCCGATCTCTTCTGCGTCGACCGTGATCTTCTTTTTCCGGCCGAGAAACGTCACGGCAATTTGCCGGGAGGAGGCACCCTCGACCACGACATCGACGTGAAAGCCCGGTCCCCCGCCGATCACCTGCTGGTCCGGCGCCCCGCGGAAGGAGCGGAACAGCACCGGATAGTAGATCGCCTCCAGCAGGTTGGTCTTGCCCTGCGCGTTGGCGCCGAGGATTGCCGCACCCCGCGGAGGCGCCGCGAGCTCGAGATCCGCGAGATTGCGATACCCTCGCGCAGTCAGCCGGGTAAGACGCACTACTCGACGATGATCCGCCGCGTCGCAACGGTGCCCTGATTGCCCTCCGGATCCACACCGTAGACCTGGACCAGGATCGTCTCTCCTTCGTTGCCGAACGTCGTGATCGGAAGCCCAAACCGTACGGTGTCGCTCGGCGGATTGGGACGGAACGGAGAGAAGTGGTCGGTACCGCCTGTGACCAGAAAGTAGACAGTATCAACGCCGCTCGCGTCGATGGTCCGGCCGTTGATGAAGAACTCCGGTCCCGAGGGAACGGTCGTGTCGGCACCGTTCGGCTGATCTATCATGGTGACCGGCCCGATCCCGTCACCCGGGCCGGGTTCCGACGGAAACGTGATCCGATCCCGCGTCGAGCAGGCACCGCACATCAGCACGGAAACCAGCAGAAGTAACGGATTCGCATTGCTGGTCCGGCGACTCTCAGTTGGGGGTATCCCCCTTTTCAGCATCCCCAAAAAATAGTCGGTTGAGCGCTTGAATTACAGGGTAATCAGGCTCCCTTGAAGGTGGGCCGCCGCTTCTCTACGAAGGCGCGGGTACCCTCCTGCATGTCCTCCGTGGCTGAGAGGAGACCGAAGTATCCGGCTTCGAGAAGGAGGGCCTGATCAACACCCATCTCCAGCCCGGCATCCACCGCCGCGAGGCAGGCTCGGACAGCCAGAGGACCATTCGCCAGAATGGTCTTGAGCAGTGCCTCCGTCTCCGCCATGAGCCGGTCCGCCGGAACGACCCGGTTGACCAGGCCGATCCGGTGGGCCTCTTCAGCATCAATCATGTCGCCGGTGAGCAGAAGCTCGAGTGCCTTCGCCGGCCCGACCAGGCGGGGCAGCCGAACGGTGCCGCCGTAGCCCGGCGCGATGCCGAGCTTCACCTCCGGTTGGCCGAATTTGGCGGTGTCGCTGGCAATTCGGAGATGGCAAGCCATGGCAAGCTCGCAGCCACCTCCCAATGCGAAGCCGTTGACCGCCGCGATCACCGGCTTGCCGCAACGCTCCAGCCGGCGGAAGACCTGTTGGCCGACGAGCGCCCGGTTCTGGCCTCCGGTCGGACCCTGTTCGGTAAGTTCGGTGATGTCGGCTCCGGCCACGAACGCCTTGGTGCCGGCTCCGGTGAGAATCACGCCACGCACAGCAGCATCGGTCTCGACGCGGGTGACCGCATCACTCAGTTCCGCGATGACGATGGCATTGAGCGCGTTCAGCTTGTCGGGGCGGTTGACGGTGATGCGGGCGATGCCGTCGGTCAGCTCGAAGAGGAGAGTGGAGGCCATATCAGTCGCCAGTCGCCAGTCAGGGTAGCGGTAAGGATCGCGTAAGTTGCATACAACTTACCAAGTCGAGCGGCGACTCTCGACTACGTTCCCGCTATCTTCTCCGCATGCCGTCTACCATTCCGTCGCCCATCGCCTGGTCCGGCCAGGGCATCCGCATTCTCGACCAGACGCGCCTCCCGGAGGATGAGCGGTACCTGGAGCTGGACACTATCGAGGACGTAGCGGAAGCGATCAAGGCGCTGCGGGTGCGAGGTGCGCCTCTGATCGGGATCGCAGCCGCGATGGGAGTCGCGGTGGCTGCGGGGAAGTCAGCGGGTAGGGATGAGCTAAGCAGAGTTCGCGCGGCGTGCAGCGCGCTCGGGGCAACCCGGCCTACAGCGGTGAACCTGCACTGGGCGCTCAACCGGATGTGCCGCCGGGCTGAAACAGCGATCGAGCGAGGTGAAGCGCTCCAGCCCGCGCTGCTTTCCGAGGCGAACGCGATCTGGGAAGAGGACCGGCGGATGTGTGACCGAATAGGGGAGCTCGGCGCAACGCTCATTCCCACTGGATCGACCGTGTGCACCGTCTGCAACGCCGGGGCACTGGCCACCGGTGGTATCGGCACCGCGCTCGCCCCGATATACGTGCAGCAGCGAGCCGGACACCGGCCGCACGTGATCGTGCCGGAGACCCGTCCGCTGCTGCAAGGCAGCCGGCTCACCGCCTGGGAGCTCCACCGAAGCGGCATTCCGGTGACGCTGATAGCCGACGGCATGATCGCGAGCCGGCTCCGCCTCGGCGATGTGCGGGCCATCTTCGTGGGGGCAGATCGAATCGCGGCAAACGGGGACGTGGCGAACAAGATCGGCACCTACGGCCTGGCGCTCGCCGCGAAGGCGCACGGCATACCATTCTATGTCGCGGCTCCCAGTTCGACAGTCGATCCGGCTACCCCAAACGGCACCGCCATTCCTATAGAGGAGCGGGAGGCTGATGAGGTCACCGGCTGGCGCGGGCACCGCTCGGCGCCTGCGGGTGTCGGTGTGTGGAATCCTGCGTTTGACATGACGCCGGCAGACCTGGTCACGGCCATCATCACGGACCGCGGCATTGTGGAGCCCAAGGACGTAACCCGGATCATTGATTGATGCCGTCGGTTCTGGCACTAGACCAGGGCACTACCGGATCTACTGCACTGGTCATCCATCAGGACGGCAGCGTGAGGGGTCGAGGCTACCGTGAGTTTACCCAGCATTTCCCTCAACCCGGCTGGGTGGAACACGATCCCGAGGAGATTTTCAGGGTCTCGCTCGAGGCGATGCGAGAGGCGGTGGCGGGAGCGGGTGAGCAGCCGGCCGGACTGGGCATTACCAACCAGCGGGAAACCATAGTTCTGTGGGACCGGAAAAACCTCGCTCCAGTTGCCCCCGCCATCGTCTGGCAGGACCGCCGCACCACTGAGCGGTGCCGGCAGCTTCGGCAGTCGGGGCAGGAAACCATGCTCCGCGAGCGCACCGGGCTGGTGGCGGATCCCTATTTCTCCGCAACGAAGCTCGAGTGGCTGCTGCGGGACCAGTCTCTCCGCCGCCGAGCCGCCGCCGGAGAGCTGGCAGCCGGGACAATCGAGAGCTGGCTGGTGGCGAAACTCACCGGCGGGCGAGTCCATGTTTCCGACCACACCAACGCCTCCCGCACGCTGCTATACGACCTGCGCACCCGCGACTGGCACCCGGAGCTCCTGGGGATGTTCGGCGTGCCGCGCGAGGTCCTGCCCCGGCTGGTCCGCTCATCGGAGGTCCTGGGCGAGACCGACCGGGAGCACCTGGGACGTGCTCTCCCGATTGCCGGGCTGGCAGGCGACCAGCAATCTGCGCTCTTCGGGCAGGGTTGCATGGCTCAGGGTCAGGCCAAGAACACCTACGGCACCGGGGCGTTCCTGCTGGTGTTGGCCGGTGCCAGCGCTCCGCCGCCACCGCAAGGTCTTCTGACCACCGCCGCCTGCGGGCCCAGGGGGGAACCGTGGTACGCCCTGGAAGGGAGTGTGTTCATCGCGGGCGCCGCGCTGCAATGGCTCAGGGACGGGCTCGGGATCATCCAGGACGCGGCGGAGAGTGACGCACTGGCGAGGAGCGTGGCCGACAACGGTGGGGTGTATTTTGTTCCCGCCTTCGTGGGACTGGGCACGCCCTACTGGGAGCCTGAGGCCCGCGGGACCATCACCGGTCTCACTCGCGGCAGCACGAGGGCCCACCTGGTCCGTGCCGCGCTGGAGGCGATGGCATACAGCAGCGCTGAACTCTTGAGCACCATGGCGCAGGCGGGAGAGCTGGAGGTGCCGGCACTCCGGGTTGACGG
>DASPKB010000433.1:0-8622 GCA_035628315.1 Gemmatimonadales bacterium
GCTGGGGATCGGCTCCGATCAGCGGATCGGCCGGGCATTTCTGTACCCCGGTCCGGGATATGGCGGCTCCTGTTTTCCCAAGGATGTGAAAGCGCTGATTCGTACGTCGGAAGATCTGGGGCTCTCCCTCGATGTGTTGAAGGCCGTCGAACAGGTGAACGAGTGCCAGAAGCAAGTCGTGCTGCAGAAGACGCTGCGTTACCTGGGCTCGGATCTCACGGGCAAGAGCGTGGGGGTTTGGGGGCTGGCCTTCAAGGCGGAGACCGACGACATGCGCGAGAGTCCCGCGATTCCAGTCATCGAAGGGCTGCTCGACGCTGGTGCCCAGGTACAGACCCATGATCCCAAGGCCACCGATTCAGCCCGTATGATTTTCGGCGACCGGGTGATGTATGCCGCCGACCCGTACAGCGCGGCCCACCGGGTCGATGCTCTGCTGGTGATGACGGAGTGGCTGGTCTACCGCAATCCGGATTTCGAGCGGGTACGTAAGCTGGTGCGGAGGCCGCTGCTCATCGACGGCCGCAACCTCTACGATCCCGACCGTATGGCCGCGCTCGGGTTCGAGTATCACGGAATTGGCCGGGGCCGCAGGTGACGGAGGTCCTGGTCACCGGGGCAGCGGGTTTCATCGGATCACATCTGGTCCAAGCACTGGTGAGTCAGGGCCACGAAGTCACCGGCATCGACAACTTCGATCCGTTCTATCCGCGAGCCATCAAGGAGCGGAACCTCGCGGAGATAGGAGCCCCGCCAGGCTTCAGGTTTCGAGAGCTGGACCTGCTGGACGTCGCTGGTGTGCGGTCGCTGCTCTCCCCCAGCACGGTCATTGTCCACCTCGCCGCCAAAGCCGGGGTGCGCCCCTCCCTGCAGGATCCCGTCGGCTACGCTCGGGTGAACGTCACCGGCACAGCTGCAGTGGCCGAGGCAGCGCGGCAGGCTGGAGTTTCGCGCTTCGTGTTCGGATCGTCGTCGTCGGTGTACGGAGACAGCACGCCCGTACCGTTCCGCGAAGACGCGGTGGCCATTGTGCCGGTATCCCCTTATGCGGCCACTAAGCGGGCCGGTGAGCTCTTCCTGGCGTCGGTGGCGCCAATCTACGGATTCCGGGTCGCTTCGCTGCGATTTTTCACCGTGTACGGACCCCGGCAGCGCCCAGATCTCGCTATTCACTCCTTCACTCGGAAGATGGTTGAGGGCCGAACCCTCACCCTGTTCGGCGACGGTACCCAGGCGCGAGATTACACGTACTGTGATGACATAGTGGCCGGCGTTCTCTCGGCGGTCGCGTGGACCGAGACCGCTCCAATTGGAGTGGAGACCTTCAATCTCGGGGGGAGCCGGTCGGTGGCTACCGAAGCCATGGTTGCCGAAATAGCCCGGGCATTGGGGGTGAAGCCGAAGATCGAATGGGCCCCCATGCAGCCGGGCGACGTGCAGCAGACCGCCGCCGATCTCACGAAATCTTCCGCGGTACTCGGCTATCAGCCGAAGACCCCTTTCTCCGATGGGATCACCCGCTTCGTCCACTGGTTCCGGGAGGCGTATGGCCGGGCAGACTGAGCTCCTGTTGGCGCGAGCCCGGGAGCGGTTCGTGGTGCAGGATTACTACGGTGCTGTTCATCTGCTCGAGTCCGTGGTCGACTCGGGGCGCGCCTTCGCTGATGTTCATCATCTTCTCGGGGTGTCGCTCTCCCTGCTCGGCCAGGCTCAGCGCGCTCTCCGCGAGCTGGAGCGCGCGCTCGAGCTGAACCCCAGATACGTAGAGGCGCTGATCCACCGGGGGCTGGTGCTCAACGAGCTGGGGCGAACGGAGGAGGCGGAGGAGGCGTTCAGCAAGGCCGCAGCCAATATCGATGAGCCCACCGCAGGCTTGCCCGCTCCGGTGGCCGCGCAGCTCGCAAATCGGCATGCCGACCTGGCCGAGACGTATGCTGGAGCGGGGGCGGTCGATCGTGCCATCGAGGAGTACGAGCGAGCCCTCGAGCTGGGGCCCGAGTACCACGACCTGCGCTACCGGATGGCTCGCCTTCTGCTCGAGGCGGGCCGCAGTCTCGAAGCCCGCGAGGCGCTGGAACAGGTGCTCCGCGCACGGCCGTCCTTTGTAGATGCGCAGGCAGCGCTCGGGCTGGCCCATTATCTCTCAGGCGATGCCGATGGCGCGCGTGAAGTGTGGCAGGAGTGTCTGGCCCGGCGGCCCGAGAACTCCCGGGTCGAAGCCTATCTTTCGATGCTCACCCGAGCCGGTCAGTGACGCCAAGGAAGCTGTTCGCCGTCTTGACCGGTATCGCGCTGCTCGCGGGGTGCCGGCAGGTGGGGGATCATGAACGCCGCGGCGATCAGGCATACGGTGAAGGTCGCTACGCCGAAGCGCTCAGTGCATATCGCGCAGCAGTGGCCCAGGATCCCGATGCACGGCTCTGGGCCAAGGCTGGTGCAGCGGCCCTCCGTACCGGCAACCTGGAGGTTGCCGCCGATGCCTACCTTCGCCTCGCGGCAGAAGACCCTACTCGCGCGGAGGAAGCAGCAGAAGGGCTCGAGAGCGTCGCCAGGGTGGCCGATCGGACCGGTGACGGAAAGCGGCTGGAGTCCGCGATCGTTGGGCTCGGGATGATTGCGCCGAACCGCCCGATCACTCGCTACGCGCTGGCGGTGGCAAGGAGGCCCGGGGCCGAACCCAACGATCTCGTGCCGGTGCTTCCTGCCGCCATTGCCGCCGCGCCTGATGCTGAAACCGTGGACTCGCTCCTGGCGATGTACGCTGTTGCCCTCCGGGAAACGACCGGATGTGAGCAGGCGCTACCGCTCTTCCAGGCAACTCTCCGGCGCACTCGGAGTCCGCTGCTCCGCGGCCGCGCCGAGGATGGCTTTGCCGCGTGCTCGCTGGCGGTAGGTTTTCGGGCGGAGGCGGAGGGCAAAATGGAGGACGCCGCGCTCTGGTTTGCCGCGGCAATCCGGGTGGACTCGAGTACGGCGGTGGGACGTCGGGCCCTGGTTGGTTACGGTGATGCTCAAATCCGGCTCGGCGACACGACGGCCGCCGCGGCGGCATACGAGTTTGTTGCGGAAGACCGGGTCCAGAGCGACTCAACCACGCTGATGGCGCGGGACCGGCTCGAAGAGCTGCGGGCACGCTCCAGATATCAGCCGCATACAATTCTTCGGTGATGCTAAGAACGCTCTCTCTCCTCCTTTTCGTATTGTCGGCTTGTGGCGGCGGCCGTGCCCCGGAAGCCGGCCCTGCTGCGCCTGCTCCGATGGGAGCCACGGGAGTGAGTGCAGCCACGATCGATACGATCTGGCGCCAGGCTGAGCAGGCCGTCCGCGGAGGCAAATGGTCAGACGCTGAAAAGCTGCTCGACCGCGCGTTGCTGGAATTCTCGCCCGGCGATCGGCGCATTCCGCGGGCGCACTTTCTTCTGGGAGAGGCGCGGTTCGCCCAGAACCGGCAGCTGGAAGCTGCGCGTGAGTTCCGCAGAGCCTCCGACGACACTCCTAACGATCCGATTGCCCCGGAAGCGCTGCTGCGGCTCGGTGATGTTTATGCCGATCTCTGGCGCCGGCCTGAGCTGGACCCCAGCTATGGACAGACTGCAGTGGCCACGTACCAGGAGCTGTTGAACCGCTATCCTGGTACGTCTGCGGCTACGCGCGCGCAGCAGCGCATGAATGAGCTCAATGAGCGCTTTGCCTCCAAAGCGTACAAGGCCGCGCTCTTCTACTTCAGACTCAAAGCCTACGATTCGGCAATTCTGTACCTGAAAGATCTGGTTGCGACCTACCCCCGGACCGCCGTAGTTCCCGAAGCACTGATCAAGCTGGTGGAGGCATACCGCCGGTTGGGCTATCGGGAGGACGTCCAGGAGACCTGCGGTTACATCCGCCGTTTCCATCCGCGGGCTCCCAAGGCGAACGAGGTCTGTCCCACCAACGCGGCTGGTGCATGAGCATCGGATGATCGGCCTGTTCGGCGGATCCTTCGACCCGGTTCATCACGGACATTTGATCGTCGCGCAGGTTGCGGTCGAAGCCCTCGGACTGGAGAGCCTGCGGTTCGTGCCGGCGCGCGAGCAGCCGTTCAAACGAGGAAGGCACCGGAGCGCTCCGGAACACCGGGCAGCCATGCTGTCGCTAGCGATCGCAGGGGCCCCCACTTTCACGGTTGACCGCACCGAGCTCCAGCGGCCCGCTCCCTCGTACACTGTCCATACTCTGGAAGCCCTCCGGAGCGGCCACCCGGAGGCCGCGCCCGTGCTGCTCCTTGGTGCCGATGCAGCTTCCGAGCTCCACGCCTGGCATCAGGCGGAACGAATTCCCCAGCTGGCCAGGGTGGTGGTGTTCGCCCGCCCGGGAGCTTCCATCCCGAACTCCCCCTTCATCGCCCAGGTGATCGAAGTTCCAGCGGTCGAAATTTCGGCCACCGAGATCCGTCGCCGGGTGCAACAAGGGAGGTCGATCCGCTACTGGGTCCCCGACTCCGTCGCGGAGTACATCGCGCGGCACCAGTTATATTTGGGACCAGAATGATGAAGACACTTATGACCGCGGTCTTCGGGTCGCGATTCGACCGGGAGCGTAAGCGGATTCAGCCCATCGTGGAGCAGATTCATGCCCACGAAGCGCGGCTCAAGGATCTCGGTGAAGCCGAGCTCAAGGCGCAGACGCTCCGGTTTCGTGAGCGGCTCGCCGAGCGCACTGGTGCGCTGAAAGACGAGCTGGAAACAGTCCGTCAGGCCAAGCACGCGTGTGCCGACCCGGAGGAGCGTGACCGGCTGGAAGGGCAGTACCACGACCTCGAGCGGCGCTACAAGAAAGAGTTGGCCGAGGGGCTGAACGAGCTGCTGCCAGAGGCCTTTGCCACCGTCCGCGAGGCGTGCCGCCGGTTGATGGGCACCACCGTCCAAGTCACCGGGCACGAGATCGTCTGGGACATGGTGCCCTACGATGTGCAGCTGATCGGTGGCGTGGTGTTGCACCAGGGTAGGATCGCCGAGATGGCAACCGGCGAAGGCAAGACGCTGGTGGCGACCCTGCCGCTCTATCTCAACGCGCTGGCCGGCCGCGGTGCCCATCTCGTTACCGTAAACAACTACCTGGCCCGGCGTGACTCGCAGTGGATGGGCCACGTGTTCAAGTACCTGGGTCTTACGGTCGGCTGTCTGGACGATACTGAGCCCTCCTCGCCCGAACGCCGAGCCGCCTACCTGTCCGACATCACGTACGGCACGAACAACGAGTTCGGCTTTGATTACCTGCGCGACAACATGGTGTTCTCGCTCGATCAGCGGGTGCAGCGGGAGCACGCGTACGCAATCATCGACGAGGTGGACTCGATTCTCATCGATGAAGCACGCACTCCGCTAATCATCTCCGGACCGGTCGGGAACGAGAGCGACGAAAAATACGCCCAGTTCGACCGTCAGGTAGCAGAGCTGGTCCGCAAGCAGACCGGCGTGGTGAACACTCTCGTGGCCGAGGCGGAGAAGCTGCTGGAGGATCCCAAGACTCGTAACGATGCTGGGTTAAAGCTGTACCAGGCCCGTCTTGGAATGCCGAAGAACAAACGGCTCCTCAAGCTGCTGAACGAGACCGGCATCAAACAGATGGTGCAGCGGATGGAGCTGGACGCCATCGCTGATCGCAAGCTGCCCATGAAGCAGCAGCGCATGCGGGATCTCGAGGAAACGCTCTATTTCGTGCTGGACGAGAAGGGACATTCGGTCCATCTGACCGACCGCGGAGCCGAGGCCCTCTCGCCCAACGATCCCAGCCTCTTCCTGGTACCCGACATTTCCGAAGAGATCCACCAGATCGATAGGGATCCGGACCTGTCCCCTCACGACCGCATAGAGCGGCGCCGGGAGATCGAGTCGGAGTACGCGATCAAGAGCGAAAAGCTGCACATCATTCACAAGCTGCTGCAAGCTCACGTGCTCTACGAAAAGGAAGTGGATTACCTGGTCCAGGACGGCCAGGTGGTGATCGTAGATGAGTTCACCGGCCGAGTCATGACCGGCCGCCGCTGGGCTGACGGGCTGCATCAGGCAGTCGAGGCCAAAGAACGAGTGCAGGTCAAAGGCGAAACCCAGACCTTCGCGACGATCACGATCCAGAATTACTTCCGGATGTACGACAAGCTGGCGGGCATGACCGGCACCGCCGAAACCGAGGAGACCGAGTTCTACTCGATCTACGGCCTTGAAGTCAGCGTCATACCAACCCACCGGCCCATCCGGCGGCTCGACCAGCCCGACCGGATTTACAAGACCCGCAAGGAAAAGCACGACGCCATCATGGACGAAGTCGAGCGCTTGCACGGGCTCGGCTGGCCAATCCTGATCGGCACCGTGACCGTCGATGTGTCGGAGACTCTCTCGCGCCAGCTCAAGCGAAGAGGTCTCAAGCACGAAGTGCTGAATGCCAAGTACCACCAGCGTGAGGCCGAGATTGTCGCGGGCGCGGGTCAGAGAGCCGCGATCACAATCGCGACCAACATGGCCGGCCGCGGCACCGACATCAAACTCGGCAAGGATCTCGATCTGACGCAGCCCGAGGCCGGGTTGCAGATCATCGGCACGGAGCGGCACGAATCGCGGCGCATCGACCGCCAGCTGAGAGGCCGCTCGGGCCGCCAGGGTGATCCGGGCCAGTCGATTTTCTTCCTTTCCCTGGAAGACGACTTGATGCGCTTGTTCGGCTCCGACCGGATTGCTCGCTGGATGGACAAGAGCGGTGCGGAGGAAGGCGAAGTCATCACTGGCGGTCTGGTTACGCGGGCCATCGAGCAGGCCCAGAAGCGGGTCGAGTTGCAAAACTTCCAACAGCGGAAGCGGCTGCTCGAGTACGACGATGTCATGAATCAGCAGCGGGAGGTCATCTATTCGCTGCGACTCTTTGCCCTGGAGCGGGGGGAAGAGCTCAAGGCAGAAGCCCGGCGCATGATCGAGGTAGCGCTGGAGCGGGCGGTCAATCAGTTCCTGACCGGCGCCGAGCGCGCCGAGGAATACGATCGCGGCGGCCTGCGCGAGGCGCTTGCGCTCCAGTACCTGGTGAGCGTGGACGCACTCACCGATGCACAAGCAACGCCGGGCATCGACGAGATGGTGGCCCGGGTGAAGGCCGAAGGCGAGGAGGCGTTCCGCCGCAAGATCGAATACCTGGCCGACTTCGGTAAAACGATTGGCCTACCCGAGGTGGACGGCCAGGTACTGTCTCAGGTAATGCTCTCGGTTCTCGATGAGCGCTGGAAGGACCACCTCTACGACCTGGATCAGCTTCGGAACGCAATCCAGTACCGCGCCTGGGGACAGAAGGATCCGCTGGTCGAGTACAAGCGCGAGGCCTTCGAGATGTTCGAAGACCTTATGCACGATATTCAGTCCACGTTTACTGAACGTTTCCTGAAGATTCAGGTCAGCGCGGAGCCTCCCCGGCCCGAACCGCAGGTCCGGCGGATGCCGGCACCTACGCCAGCCGAGCCCGTAGGGGCGGACGATCTATTCGCGGCACCGGCTCGGCGGGTAGCGCCACCCGTGTCCCCTACGGCCCCTGCGCCGGCGCTCACCAGCTCCATGGGGCCGGTTGGCCGGGCCACGGCAGCGGTACCGGAAGTGGGCCGCAACGATCCCTGTCCTTGTGGTTCCGGCCGGAAATACAAGAAGTGCCACGGAGCCGGCCGCTAGGCGTAAGTTCTGTTGCCCCCGCAGGATAATGGCACCATTCCGGTGGGCCAGCCCGCCTAATCTGGGCGGATGGGCTTGCCGGTTTCGACTCTCCCACCAACCGAACGTCCCCGTGAGCGCCTGTGGGCGCTCGGTCCCTCCGCGTTGACGACCGCAGAACTTCTTGCCATCGTGTTAAGTACCGGGGGCGGTGGCCAAGACGTGCTGGAAATTGCCGGGGGGCTGCTCGAGCTGAGCGAAGGGTCGCTTCGAGGCCTGGCCCGGCGCCCAAGTGCCGAGTTGCTGCGCGCGCCGGGCATCGGCCCGACCAAGGCTGCCCGCCTGCTCGCGGCACTGGAGCTGGGTAGCCGGGCCGCGCGGGAAGAGCGCCCTCCTGTGGTTCGCATCCGGGAACCGGAAGACGTTCTTCGCCTGTTTGGAAGCAGGCTGCGCGATCTCCAAGTCGAAGAGTTTCACCTGCTGGCACTGGACAGCCAGAGTCAGGTGCTGCGCGAAGTGTTGATTACCCGAGGACTGCTGAACAGCTCGCTGGTGCATCCTCGGGAGGTATTTCGCGCGGCCATCGCCGAGGCTGCAGCGGGTATCATCGTGGTCCACAATCATCCCAGTGGCGACCCAACGCCATCGGCCGAAGATCGGGCGGCCACCAAGCAGCTGGTCTCGGCCGGCCGGCTGCTCGATGTACCCTTGTACGACCATGTCATTATCGCGGGAGACCGATTCGTGAGCTTTGCGACGGCGGGGCTGCTGTGACCGGGACTCTGCCCGACCTGGCGCCTGACCTCCGGGCCGTGCTCGAGAAGCACGCCGACCGGCTCGATCTCGAGCTGGTCGATCGTGCCCTGCGCTTCAGCGCAACCGCCCACCGGGGTCAGAAACGGATGTCCGGTGAGGACTTCGTGTCCCACAGCATCGCTGTCGCCCTCATTCTGGCCGAACA
>DASPKB010000434.1:0-9037 GCA_035628315.1 Gemmatimonadales bacterium
ATCTGGCAGGGGCGGATCTGGTGCTGCTCTGCGTGGAGGCCGGACGGGAACTTGGCGATGACGAGAGCACCATATTGTCGGAGCGCCCTACGCTGCTGGTCCGGACCAAGGCAGACCTGGTGGCGGCGCAAGGCGAGGGGCTTCCAGTTTCCGTGATCACCGGACAGGGCCTCGACCTGCTTCGGCATGCGGCAGCCGAGCGGGTCTTTGCCGACCGGATCAGGCTGGCAGACCTCGAGCCGGTTCTGACCCGGGAGCGCCATCGCGTAGCGTTGAGCCGTGCTGAGGCCGCGCTGGCAGAAGCATTGCCGCACCTGGGGGCCGCCGGCGATGCCGTGCTCGCCTCGCATCACGTACGGGAGGCCACTGGGGCGCTGGACGAGCTCCTCGGTGTGGTAGACATCGAAGAGGTGCTCGACCGCGTCTTTGGAAGCTTTTGTATCGGGAAGTGATCTGACGGGACCAGCCCGCTACGCGGTCTGGATCCCCCGCGCAACATCCTCAGCTGCCTGGAATTCTGACGCTGACGCTCGCAGCGCCTCCGCCAGCCCACGCTCGGCCACGAGCGCTTCGCTCATTCGATAACCTACGTAGTAGCCGGCCCGCTCCGGAATGACTCGGCCGGACACCAGTCGGGCCGAAGGGCTCATGCCGCCAGAGAAGTAACGCAGACGGAGCCCCAGGCCACTGCGTTCCAGGTCGGGCTCGATGGCTCGGCGAAGGAATGACTCCATCTCTCGAAGCCGGTGATACTGGCGGCGAGGGTAGCCGAAGTAATCGGCCGCGTCGAAGCCCGGCGCTACAGCCTGCGCGGCATGTACTGCCAGGCCTTCGTTGATGAGCAGCTCCCGAAGCGTAGCGCGGCTGCCGGTCACCCAGTAGTCGTAGTACCCGCCGCTCTCTGCTACCAGCCGGCGCAGCTCGCTGCCGCTGCTTGGCGAGGTATAACGGACCGTATGGGCGAGCTCATGGGCGATCCACACCGGAATGAGGTCTGGTGGCAGCCCCATGCCGTAGGTCTCCGGATTTACCCGACCGGTGAAATGCTCCAGACAGATGAATGCGACGCCTCGCCCTCCCACCACCAGCTCGCCGGCGTTGGCGCCGCCCAGGCCGACCATCAGATAGGTATCAGTGGGACGATCGATACCCATCAGTTCTTCTGCGCGGGCGATAGCCTCCTCGGCCAGCTGGACCAGGTCGGTTGTAGCAGCCAACCCGTACAGATCGCTACGATCGGCGCGGAGGCTGCCCGAGACTATGCTGTCCGCGTGTGGTGTGTCGGGGTCGAGAACGTAGTTGCGCCAGTAGGCGTCGAGGATGGGACGATGGCTGTCGCGGTAGTGGCGATACGCCGCTTCCCGGTCGGCGGCTTCCAGCACCGCGAAGAAGTCCGGTAGCAGGTTGATCAGCACGCGAGACGATACGACGTCTCCCGTTCAGATGCAAGAGACGCTCAGTCCAGCGGTCTCTTCTTCTGCCGGGCAACCTCATCGAGAAAACGACGCTCTGCAGCGGTAAGGCTGGAAATTCCCTTCTCGCTGATCTTATCCAGCACTCGGTCGACCTCAGCTGCTACCGGATCACCGTCAGCTCTGCGGCGTGGCCGCATCGGCGTCACCGGTGTGCGATGTTCCGGCTCGGCCGAGCCCGACTGCACCATGACGACGCGCTCCACGGCGCGAGTGGGCTGTGCGGGGCTCCGCTGAGAGAGCGACTGAACGCGAAAGAAGAGATAGCCGAACAACGCCCCACCGACGTGGGCGATGTGAGCGATCCCATCATTCGGCCAGAGCTGTGATGCGATGATGTCCAGCGCCACTAGGCCGATGACGAGGGTCCGGGCCTTGATGGGCACCGGAATGGGAAAGACGATCAGCTCCGCATCGGGCCAGAACACGGCGAAAGCAACGGCGATTCCCAGGACTGCTCCCGAGGCGCCCACGAAGGCACCTACCGGCATGACGCCTGCGAGCAGCAACGAAAAGACGGCAGCCCCGATGCCGCAGAACAGATAGTACAATAGAAAGTTGCGGCTTCCCATCCGGCTCTCGACTGCCGTTCCGAACACAAACAGCATCAGCATGTTGGCCAGCAGATGGAGCAGGCCGGCATGCACGAACATGTAGCTGAGAAAAGTCCAGGGCCGGGTAAAGGCGGTCCGGGGCGAGAACTGGAGGAACTGAATTGCCTCTGGGGAAGTAAAGAGGGTCATGAGCAGCAGCAGCACCACCGCATTGGCGATGATGAAGCGAGCCACCCAGGGCGTGATTCGGTATGAAGGAGATGATTTCATCACAGATCTTCTGCTCGGATTCTACGGGCTACTCGACAGATGCGTTCACAAAGGTCGGGGAACTCGATGCCTACTGCCCGCGCCGCCTGAGGCAGGAGGCTCGTGGCGGTCATGCCAGGCAGAGTGTTCACCTCTAAACAGAAGAGGTCCCCTTCCGGTGTCAAGCGAAAATCGACTCGAGAATAGCCGCCCAGCTTCAGGGCCTCATGTGCCAGCAAGCTGAGGCGGCTGCACTCGTCAGCGATGGCCGTGGGAAGGTCGGCGGGAAAGACTTCCTGCGACATCCCGGGGGTGTATTTGCACTCGTAGTCGAAAATCTCGTGCCGCGGAATGATCTCGCCCACGGCCAGAGCCCGGCCCTCCAGCACCCCAACCGTGAGCTCCCTTCCGGGAACGAACGCCTCGATCATCACTTCATCATCATACTGCCGGGCCAGCTGTAGGGCTGCATCGTAGTCCTCCGGGGCTTTTACCACACTCAGGCCTACGGTTGACCCCTGCTTTGACGGCTTTATCACAACCGGCCATCCAAACTGGCGCCCCACATCGTCCCGCGCTGCGGGCGCCATCACCCATGGGGCGGTCGGCACGCCGGCACGCTGGAACAGGCGCTTTGATATGTCCTTGTCCATGGCCATGGCGCTGCCCAGACGGCCACTGCCAGTGTAAGGGACCCCGACCATTTCCAGCAGGGTCTGAACCGTGCCGTCCTCCCCCCGCCCGCCGTGCAGTGCGAGGAATAGCACGTCTGCGTCGCGAACTGCAGCCAGACTCGCCAATCCCGTGAGGAGAAGCCCGCGTTCCAGGCTCCGGAGCCGGCTTATTGAGGGGGGCTCCGTGCCGACCACTCCGGAGAGCAAGGCCGGTTCGTCGGCCTGTGGGATATACCCGCGGGCAGTGTCCACCACGGCGACCTCGTGCCCCCGGGCTCGCAGGGCGGCGATCACCTGGACCGCGGAGGCCAGCGCCACGTCGCGCTCTGCTGAAGTTCCGCCGGTGAGTACGGTTACACGCATCCAATCTCCGGGAGCTCACCGCTCGATATGTTAACGGGTTCCGATCAGCTGCTGGAGGACGTCGTAGCGGCTCACGATCCCGATCAGTTGGCCATCCTTCCGCACCAGCGCCGCCGGGCTTTCCCGAGTGAGCATGGCGCCGAGCCGGTCGGTGGAGAAGTTGGCGTCCACCTCGGGAAAGGGAGGCTCCATGATCTCGCGCACCGGTCGGTCGAGCAGGGCCGGCTGGGCGAGCGCCTTGGTCATGAGTGTGGCCTCGACGAGGCCACCAACAGAACGGCCCTCTTCCACGACCGGGATCTGACTCACGCCCCAGGTGTTCATCAGGTTCAACGCCTGGCGTACGGCTGCCGCGGGAGCCACGCTGACCAGGGGAGGCGCCGTCGGATGCCGGCGCTCCAGCAGCTGTTCCACCGTGGTCCTCGGCGGCTCCAGCATCTGGTTCTCCTGCATCCACTCATCGTTGAACACCTTGGACAGGTAGCGCTCGCCGGTATCGCACAGAATTGTCACGATGAGTGCCGCGGGATCATCCAGCTCTCGCGCGATGTCGAGAGCTAAAGCGACGTTCAGCCCGGTCGACCCGCCGGCCAGGATCCCCTCCTCGCGGGCCAGCCGGCGTGCCATTACGAGAGAGGTACGGTCGGGTACCTGCCGGAACTCGTCGACCCAATCGAACCAGATCGTGCTGGGGATCTTGTCGCCGCCGATGCCTTCAACCTTGTATGGGTGGCCGTCACCCAGATTCCGGGTTCGGTGATAGTTGGTGTACAGCGAGCCCACTGGATCACCGGCCACGATCCGGATCTTTGGATTCTTCTCCTTCAGATACTTGCCGGCCCCGCTGATGGTGCCGCCCGTGCCCGCACCGGCCACGAAATGGGTGAGCTTTCCATTCGTTTGCTGCCAGATCTCGGGACCCATCGTGGCGTAGTGGGCCTCTGGATTGACTGAGTTGTAGAACTGATTGGCGAGGATCGCACCCGGGGTCTCCTTGACGATCTGCTTGGCCTTCATCACGTAATTGTCCGGATGATCCGGGGGAACGGCCGTAGGCGTGATCACGACTTCAGCGCCGTAGGCCTTAAGCAAGCGGACCTTTTCCTGGGACATCTTGTCCGGCATGGTGAACACACAGCGATAACCCTTGAGGACGGCGGCGATGGCCAGTCCCACTCCTGTGTTGCCGCTGGTTCCCTCTACTATCGTGCCCCCCGGGCGAAGCTCGCCCCGGCGTTCCGCATCCTCGATAATGGCGAGCCCGATCCGGTCTTTGACGGAGCCCCCCGGGTTTACATACTCAGCCTTGCCGTAGATAGGCGTTCTGATGCCGGAGCCGACCCGGGCGAGCCGGATCAGCGGCGTCCATCCAATGGTGTCCAGGACGGAGTCGTAGGGCTGAGTGTGCTGCGGCGTCTTCATGGAAGTGCCGCGCTCGAACGGGAGCTGCGGAACTGTACCGGTTGAAGGAACGGTGCGGCGATGGCCTGCCCCTGGTGCAAAGCCGGAGCAAAGCGGAGCTCGGGCGCGCCAACCAGGGCGGCGGAGTCCAGAGCTGGATAGCCACTCGATTCCGCAATGCGCGTGCTATCCGGAATGACGTTCCCCGCGGAGTCGACGTAGAGCCGAAGCAGTACCCGACCCTCAATGCCCTGGGCCAGCAAGGCCGGCGGATAGCGCACTGGAGAGACTGGATTGATGGCGACTGGCGGTTCTTCCGCCGGGGTCACAGGGGGCGGCGTGACCTGGTCTGCCAGGCGCATGGTGCCGTCGTTTTCGCCGCCACAACCGAGCAGGCCGGCTACCAGCATCGCGATCACCCGCTTCATAGGCGCGTCTCTGCCGCCGGGTCGGATCGGCTGGCCCGGCGCTGAAAGTCAGCAAGCCGGTTGAGCGCTTCCAGCGGCGTGAGGCTGTTGAGATCCAGCGCCCGCAGCTCTTCGACCATTGGGTCGGTAGCCTTGGGATCGGCAAAGAGGGCCAGCTGACCGGGGTCGCGGGTGGCCCAGGAGGACTGGCCGGGCACCATGCGATGCTCCCCTTCCAGGGTGAGCAAAATTTCCCGAGCCCTTCTGACCACCGGTGCCGGCAGACCGGCTAGATGGCCCACGTGGATGCCGTACGATCGATCGGTCCCGCCGGGCTCGAGCCGGTGGAGGAAGACGACAGTCTCCCCTGATTCTCGCACCGCCACGTTGTAATTCCGGGCGTGCTGGAGCCGTTCGGGCAGCTGCATCAGCTCATGGTAATGAGTTGCGAACATGGTTTTGCAGCCGATCCGGTCGTGCAGGTGCTCCGTAACCGCCCAGGCAATCGCCACGCCATCATAGGTGGACGTGCCCCGTCCGATCTCATCCAGCAGCACCAGGCTTCGAGGCGTCGCGTTGTGGAGTATGGCGCTCGTCTCGCTCATCTCCACCATGAAAGTCGACTGGCCGCCCACCAGATTGTCGCTGGCACCCACCCGGGTAAACAGACGATCGACAACGCCGATTGTGGCCGAGTCTGCCGGCACGAACGAGCCCAGCTGAGCCAGTAGCACGCAGAGTCCGATCTGGCGGAGTATGGTGGATTTCCCGGCCATGTTCGGTCCGGTCACCAGCAGAACCCGCTCGGATTCCGTGAACCGGACGTCGTTGGGGATGAAGGACTCCCGCGGCATCATCCGCTCGATAACCGGGTGCCGGCAGCCCCGCAGGACCAGGTCGAACTCGGAAGTAATGGTGGGCCGCACGTACCGGCCTGTCACCGCGCGCTCCGCCAAAGCAGCCCACACATCGAGGTTGGCAATGACCCGAGCCGTCGTCTGAATTCGGATGATCGCCTGGCCGACTGCCGCCCGGAGTGCTCCGAACAGCTCCGATTCCCGGCCGCTGATTCGCTCCTCGGCTCCGAGTACCCGCGCTTCATATTCCTTGAGCTCGGGGGTAACGTAGCGTTCGGCCGTGGCGAGCGTCTGCCGCCGTTCATAATCCGGCGGGACCCGGGCCGTGTGCGTGTGGGTAACCTCCAGATAGTAGCCGAAGACCTTGTTGAAGCCCACCTTGAGAGACGGGATGCCGGTCCGCTCGCGCTCTCGCTGTTGCAGCCCTGCGATGTACTGCCGCCCGCCGTCTCGCAGCATTCTGAGCTCGTCGAGCTGCTGGTCGTAACCCGATCGAATCACCTCGCCATCGGCCAGCAGCGCGGGGAGGCGATCGGCGAGAGCGGACGTCAGCTCAGCACTCAGATCCGCCAGGAGATCGAGATTGTCCGAGGCGCTGGCCAGGAAACGGCTACGACCGCCGGCGGGCAGGGTGGAGCCGGCCAGGGCGGTCAGAGCGCCGGCCACGTCGGGGAGGCGCTGCAGCGAGTCGCGAATGGCTCCGAGTTCTCTCGGGGTGGCCCGCCCGGCAGCGGCTCTCCCCGCCAGCCGCTCGATGTCCCGCATGCCATCGAGCGCCTCCCGGACCCGGGCGCGTCCCCGACCATCGCGGACCAGAATTTCCACCGCGTCCAGCCGGGCCTCGATAGCACCGGGCTCGCGAAGCGGCGCAAGCACCCACTGACGCAAGAGCCGGGCACCCATCGGAGTCAGTGTCGCGTCGATCGCTTCGAGCACCGTGGAGCCCCGGGCACCTGCGCGGAGCGGCTCCACCAGCTCTAGGTTCCTGCGAGTCATCTCGTCCAGCCAGAGGAAACATTCGCTTCGGCGGACGACAGGACGAGCTAGGTGCGAGAAGCCGGCAGGCTGAAGCTCGGCCAGATACCGGAGTAACGCCCCGGCCACCCCTACCGCGAGGTCATCATCGGGTCCGAGGCCAAGCCCATCGAGAGACGTCAGACCAAAGCGCCGGGCCAGCTCATCACGAGCAAGCGCAGGGTCGAATTCCCAGGGCTCACGGGAGGTGGTGAGTGGCGGGGTTACGCGGAATCGGGGAAGCGGGGAGGTTTCGTCGAGGCTGATGACCAGCTCCGCGGGTGCCAAGCGGGTCAGAGCTTCTTCCAGCTCGCTCTCCCGCAGAGACTCGAGAGTGAACTCGCCAGTGCTCAGGTCGACGGCCGCCAGCCCAATTCGAGTCCCAGCGGCTTCCCCGCTTTTCCGCCTCGCCTCTTCCCCGCTTTCCCGCCGCACAGCAACCAGCCAGTTGTTCTGAGAGGCCGATACCCAGCCATCCTGGAGCAGCGCTCCCGGTGTTATAGTCTCCACCACTTCGCGACGAACCAGGCCCCGGGCCAGCTTCGGATCTTCTACTTGCTCGCAGATGGCTACCCGGTGCCCGGCACCCACGAGCTGCCGAAGGTATTCGGCCGCCGCCTTTACTGGTACACCGGCGAGCGGCACTCCATCTCCCCGGGAGGTGAGAGCGATATCGAGGATTTTGGCGGCGACCTCGGCGTCTTCGTTGAACATCTCATAGAAGTCGCCGACTCGATAGAAGAGGATCGTGTCCCGGTGCCGCGCCTTCATCTCCCTCCAATGCTTGAGCATCGGCGGAGTGGGTGCAGTGCTGTCAGGGCTGACCAGGGACATGAAGGCAATATAACGATCGCCCCTATCGCACCGGTGCTTCAGCGGTGCCCGAAGTCAGCCACTATACTTCGTCCCATGTTATGCCACCGGTGCGGCGAGCGGGAAGCCGATGTGTTCCAGGGTCAGCGCGTGGGGAATGAAATCCACCAGCGTGCACTGTGCAGCCCCTGCGCTAAACAGGACTATGGAATTTTCCTCGGTGCCTTGTTGCAATCCCAGAGCCCGGGCGCACCTCCCCTCACCGAAGCAGAGGAACGAGAGCTCCGCCGGGTGCTGGATAATGCGGCCCCACCAGAACAGAGCTGAAAGGGCCGGCAAAATCGCCGGCCCTTCGCTGTTACTCCGTTTTCCGAAAGCATGCCTCACTCCCGGTGCTGAGATCCTTCCAGGGTATCACCCGTAACCTCGATCATCGAGGTGGTCGAGTCCGACACGGGAGAGGCGACCTCGGTCGAGTCCTCCACCGGCTGAGAGCCGCGCCAGCTTTCAATCTCGCTCTGGAAGCTCTGCGCCAGCTCTTCCAAATTCACCGGCTCAGCTTCCTGCTGTTGCTCGCCGCTGGTCACCCGTGCCAGAGCAGTGGCGGCCTTGGTGTAGCTGCTGTCCGCCTGAATCGCTGCCTCGTACGCTTTCGCCGCCGCAACCGGGTACCCTGAGCGCTCCAGCGCTACGCCAAGGTTGTTCTGGAACACTGGCGAGTTTCCTCTCAGCTGAACCGCGCGAGCCAATGGCGGAAGCGCCTCGCTGCTCCGCTCCTGCTCGATGTAGATCAGTCCGAGGTTGTTCATCGACCAGACATCACGATCGTCGGTCGCAAGTGCTCTCCGGTAGGCCTCAATCGCCTCGTCTACTTTGCCCAGCTGGTACTTGGCCCGGCCGAGAAGGCGGAGGCCTTCAGTGGAGAGCGGCTCCTGGCTGAGTGCCTGCTCGATGCGCTCGAGCGCTTCGTCCGCTCGGCCCTTCTCCAGCAGAACCCGGCTGGCGTTGAACATGCTCTTCCGGTGAGTGGGATCCAGCTCGAGTGCCCGCTCGAATGCGCCCAGGGCGCGGTCGGTGTCGCCTGCCTTCTAGCTGGCCAGGCCGTGCATGAAGTGGCCCCAGGCATTCTCGGGCTTGTTCTCCGTATAGCGACTGAACAGCTGGCTGGCCGAGAGGTAATCACCCGAGCTGTAGACTGATTCGGCCTGCTCGTAGGTGACCGGCTTCACCTCT
>DASPKB010000435.1:0-3180 GCA_035628315.1 Gemmatimonadales bacterium
CGTGCGCGAATGGGTAAATGCCAGGCTCAGGGCGCTGGTCAGGGCAGGGCAGGACGTGGTGGTAGACGGCCGCGACATCGGCACCGTGCCGGACGCCCGCCTTCGAGGGGAACCTTCTCCCGCTGAACCATCACCACCAGGCTGTGTGGCGAACTAGAATCTGCGTTGCGCCAGTCCCATTTGGCGGTCCACCCAAGCGGGATGATCAGCCGGGCTTCTCCGGCGCGGTATCCATTGAGGAGCGCTGACGGCTGGCCCGAAGCACGGCTGACTTCGAGGGACATGGTTGCTGTCCGACTGGCGCTGTCAACCGCGAGCCAGTCGGTTCCTGGAGCACTGGGGGGAGCCGAGGATGTAGCGGGAGCTGCTTCGCTCCGGGCGGGCGTTTCTGCTGCAGGAGGTGTTTGACTCCTACCCGCACAGGCTACGAGCAGGGCCAGTACCGCAACCATGCCGGGTATGCTGGGTGAAGATTGAGATCGTCTCATCATATGCTGCACTCTGCCTGGGTTGTAATCGTCGTTGCACTAAAGTGTGCCGCTCCCGTCTTGATTTAACTATATCCGCATTAGCCAGCACCAACTCAGTGACGGAAGTCTCAGAAGAAACGTCGCGGGGGCAGAGTTTCGACTCTAAGAGTCAATTGTTTGTTCCCGGCCCAGGGTCGTAGCCGACTTCGCTGGAGTGCAACCAATTGCAGTTCATAACGTTGCATCATTATTCCACATCGGTGCGTTTAGCAGCCTTATTCATGGGGCTTGACGTGCCGTGCGAGGGAGTCAGATTGTATCCCGGTCAACACTTACGCCCCTGAACAATCGGCGCCCAGGAGTCGGGCACCTCGCCCTTTGCGGCCAAGCGCCGCGGTCATGATCACGCATTCGAGACTTTCCATCCTACCCGAGCCAGGCCCATCGGACATGAATCGGGCCTCGGCCTGCCGCTGGGCGGCGTGGCCACATAGTCGACCCTGCCCCTGAGGAGAGTGCCCATGAGGACCAGTTCCAGTTGGTGGATCACCCCTGTGCTCCTGGCCATCGCCACGCCGGCCATGGCGCAAGCAAGTGGGGACTGGACCACGTATGGTGGCAATGATTGGAATAACCGGTACTCGCCGCTGAAGTCGATCACGACCGCGAACGTGACGCGGCTGGTCCCGCGCATGGTGTTCCAGACCGGCATCGCCCGTCTGGGTTCGTTCGAGAACACGCCTCTTGTGACGAAGGGTGTCATGTATGTGACGACGCCCTACAACACCGCCATGGCGTACGACCTGAACACCCGGAAAGAGCTGTGGCGCTACGAGCACAAGCTCGGCACCACCATCTACTGTTGTGGCCCCAACAACCGGGGGTTCGGCATGCATGGTGGAGCCCACCTCTACATGGGAACGCTGGATGCCCATCTGGTGGCGCTCAATGCCAAGGACGGAAAGGTGCTGTGGGACAAGGAAGTGGCCGATCCCTCGGCCGGCTACAGCATCACCCACGCTCCGCTGATCGTGGGCGACAACGTGATCGTGGGGGTGTCCGGCGGTGAGTACGGCATCCGCGGTCACGTTACCGCATACAATGCGATGACCGGCGAGCAGGTCTGGCGCTGGTACTCCATTCCCGCTCCGCGCGGCGACCCGACCTACGATGAAAAGGCGCCGAATGGCTGGTGGGGAACCTGGGATCCCACAGCCGAGCAGCACACCCTCAACCGGGACATCGCCAAGGAGAAGGCCGACAGCGCCAAGTACGCCGATGCCTGGCAGCGGGGCGGCGGCGGCGTCTGGACCACTCCGGCGTATGATAAGGCCTCCAACACCATCTTCGTGTCAGTAGGCAATCCGTCTCCCGATCTCGACGGCAGCGTTCGTCCGGGCGACAATCTCTACACTGACGCAGTTGTGGCCATCGATGCCTCCAATGGCAAGACCAAGTGGTACTACCAGACCGTTCCGCACGATGTCTGGGACCTGGACGCCACCTCTCCTCCCGCGGTAACTACGCTGGACGGAAGGAAAGTCGTGGTTCACGCCGGCAAGACCGCCTGGGTTTACGTGCTCGATGCGGCCACCGGCAAGCTGATTCGCAAGACCGAGAACTTTACTCCGCAGGAGAACATGTTCGCGCTGCCCACCGAGAAGGGCACCAGAATGCTGCCCGGTGCGAACGGCGGAGCCGAATGGTCGCCGATCGCGATCGATCCGAATCTCGGGTATGCCTACGTCGCCGGACTGCACCAGCCGATGAACTACATCACGCATAGTGCACCGTGGGAAAAAGGAAAGCTCTGGCTCGGCTCGGCTTTCGTCGCGATTCCGGGCGAGGAGCAGTACGGACTGTATTCCGCAGTGAACCTCAAGACCGGAAAGATCGCCTGGCAGAACAAGGTCCCGCAGCCGATGATGGGCGGCGCTCTCGCAACCGCGGGCGGCCTCACATTTACCGGCGAAGGCAACGGCAACTTCAACGCCTACGATTCAAAGAGCGGCAAACTCCTCTGGCAGTTCAACGGAGGCGCCGGCTGTAACTCGGCACCCATGACATTCATGCATAGGGGAGAGCAGTTCATCGCCGTGGCCTGCGGTGGGAACTTCCAGATCAGTTACCCGCTGGGAGACGCCATATTCGTCTTCGGCCTCCCGGCGAAGTCTCCGATTCAGGGCGTGCCCCAGGCTGGGGAAACCAAGGACAAGGGTCGTGAGCCGATGATGAAGAAGAAGGAGGGAGCCGATACCGCCGGGACGAACAACAATCAGTGAGCGATGCAGTCCGGCAGGAAGCCTGGAACGAGGCTTCCTGCCGGTCATCGTTTCTGGCTGATGGCCGGCCCACGGTGGTGGTGGCTAGTGGTGTTCGCGGCAGGAACGCTGATGGCGAGCAGCGGGCCGTCGCAAGAATCCGGACCCGACTGGCTCAAGCTGACGGGGGAGGACTGGCGGAGGATGGAGCCGGATGCCCGGCTGGCCTATGTGGATGGATTTCTGGCCGGAGCGGCGCTGGGACAGGCCGCCGGACGCGCGTCCGACACCGCAGCCGTAAGGGAGGTATTGGAGGACCTGAGGCAAAGCGGTCGGCTCCGCTTTCCTTTCAGCACCAATGTTTATGCGAGTCGAATCAGTGATTACTACTGGTGGACCAACCACCTTCCCCTGCCAACCTGGTACGCTTTCCTGGAGGTGAACACGAC
>DASPKB010000436.1:0-6772 GCA_035628315.1 Gemmatimonadales bacterium
CGGCGCCCGGGTGGCGGTGATCAACGACAAGGTCGCTGAGTCTCTCTTTCCCCGGCGAGATCCCATCGGGAAACGAATCAAGATCTTCGGGCAGCCGTTCGAGGTGATCGGGCTGCACGCCGAAGCGGCGTCGCTCTTCAGCAACGCGGACGAGCCCCGCCTGGCCATTCCGCACACCACCTTCAGCAAGGTGGCGGAGTACTGGAAGGGCTGGATGGAGATCGCGGTGCTGCCGGCCGAAGCCGCGACGGTCCAGGAAGCGCAGGACCAGGTGACGGCCGCGCTCAGAACGCGGCGGGGGCTCCGCCCTGGGCAGCCCGACAATTTCGCCGTCGTCACCCAAGACCGGGTGCTCGACACATTCAACAAGATCACCGCAGCTTTCTTCGTGGTGATGATCGCGCTGTCGAGCGTCGGGTTGATGGTGGGCGGTGTTGGCGTGGTGGCGATCATGATGATTTCGGTCACCGAGCGGACCCGGGAGATCGGGGTGCGTAAGGCGCTGGGAGCCACGCGGCGCGAAATCATGTTCCAGTTTCTGGTCGAAGCGGCGACGCTGACGCTGGTAGGTTGCGTGGTCGGGATGGCGCTCGGGGCCCTGATCGCCTGGGGTATCCGCTCGTTCACTCCAATCCCGGCGACAGTGCCGCTGCTGTCGGTGGTGGCTGCGGTTGCAGCGTCAATTCTCACTGGTGTCCTGTTCGGGCTGTATCCTGCAAGCAAGGCGTCGCAGATGGATCCCGTGGAGGCGCTTCGGTACGAATAGGGGGTCTGTCACATATAGCTCATCATTTCCTGCCTACCTTCCCGCGTGTGTCAACATCTGCACTGTGCAAGTCCCCCGGCTACCCGCATCTCCTGTGCTCCCTAAGGAGGAACTATGCGTGCCTGGATGATGCTGATGGGGTCACTGCCGATGGCCCTGCTGATCGCGTGTGGAGACACGTCTGATAGTCCGAAGGTGGCCCGGGAGCGCGATACTTCCAGCGCCCAAAACAAGGCCAACCCAGTTACCCTCGGCGCTGTCGGCCAAACCCGCTCCGAAGCCGAAGCCGCACCGGCATCGGCCGACTACAACCAGTCCGCGGCAATCAGTCTGGGCTCGGATCCGGCATCACGAATCATTATTCGTACCGGTCAGGCGAGCATCGAGGTGGATTCACTCGAGTCGGCGATGGCCGAGCTGCGGCGGGCGGTCCTGAAGGTCGGCGGGTTCGTGGCTGATGCCTCAGTGCAGAGCGGCCGCAATCAGATCCGCTCTGCAACCCTGGAACTGAAGGTTCCCTCGCTCCGGTTCGACGAGCTGACCGAAACTCTCGGGCCCATCGGACGGCTTCAGCATGTGAATGTGGGCGCGGAAGACGTAAGCGAGGAGTTTGTAGACCTGACCGCCCGAGTTGCAAACGGCCGCCGTCTTGAGGACAGGCTGGTAGAACTGCTCAGGACTCGAACCGGCAAGCTCCAGGACGTGCTCACCGTCGAGCGCGAGCTGGCGCGGGTCCGAGAGGAGATCGAGCGGATGGAGGGGCGGCTCCGCTTCCTCAAGACGAGCGCTGAGCTCAGCACGCTTTCCGTCAATCTGTATGAGCCCGCACCCCTGGTCGCGTCTCAGCCCGGCTACAACCCCATAGCCGAAGCCTTCAAGACCGCGTGGCGCAACTTTGTGGGGGTAATTGCCGGGGTGATCGCTTCACTCGGATTTGTGGTGCCGGTGGCGATGCTCGGCTGGGGAGCCTTCGTTGTGGCGAAGAAGTACGGGCGGAAGGTGGCGTAAGGAACAAACCTCGCTTTATTACCCCGATGCCCGTCGATATCCTCGCGATCGCCGCGCATCGGGATGATGTGGAGCTCACCTGCGCCGGCACCCTGCTGAAGGCGGTGGATGCCGGCTACCGGGTGGCAATTCTCGATCTAACGGCAGGAGAAACCGGGACCCGAGGCAGCGCCGCCCTTCGGGCCGAAGAGGCGGCACGCGCAGCGAAGATTCTTGGGGTAGCCGAACGCCGAAATGCGGGACTCCCCGACGCGCACCTCGAGAACTCTGAGGCAGCTCGAAAAACCGTCGTGGAGCAGATCCGCCACTTCGCTCCGCGGGTAGTGATCCTTCCCTTCCCTGTTGGCCGGCATCCGGACCACCGCGTCGCCTCGGAGTTGGGCCGCGACGCAAGCTTCCTGGCCGGGCTCGAGCGATACTCAGCCGAGGGCAGCGCTCACCGCCCACACAAGCTGCTGTACGCACTTTCCTACCGGGAGGACCCCATCAAGCCCACCTTCGTGGTGGATATCAGCGCGCAGTTTGACCGGAAGCTCGCGGCCATCAAGTGCTACGCGAGTCAGTTCGACGGCGCCAAGGCGGCCGGAGAAATCTTCCCAACCGGCCAGGACCTCTACTCACTGGTGGAAACCCAGAACGCGCACTACGGCTCGCTGATTCGCAAGCGGTTTGGCGAGCCGTTCTTCACCCACGAGACGATGGAAGTCGAGGACGTGGTGAAGCTAGGCGTCCGAAGCATCTAGGAGAACTAGTTACTCACGCCCGGTGGGGCCGTGGCTTCTGTGCCCGGCATTGCAGGCGAGCAATGACGCAAGCAGGACGGCGTCAAGCAAAGCCCATTTTCGGTTACTATCTTCCTCATTATGAGACCGCCAGTCTACCTGGATCATGCTGCCACCACCCCGGTCCGGCCGGAGGTGTTGGAGGCTATGATGCCGTATCTCACTGATCGCTCGTTCGGTAACCCGTCCAGCGCCCATCGGTTCGGCCGTACGGCACGCGCCGGTATCGAGCAAGCGCGCCGGCAGATCGCGGAGGCGCTCGGGGCCGAGCCGAGCCAGGTGATTTTTACCTCGGGCGGAACCGAGGCCGACAACCTGAGCATCGTCGGCGCCGCGCTGGCTGCCCGGGAGCGGGGCGCAGCGATGTGCGCCGCCGTATCGGCGGTCGAGCACAAGGCGGTGCTGGCCGCGGCCCACGCCGTGTGCCAGCTGGGCGGGCGTGAGGTGCTGCTGCCGGTGAACAGCAGCGGAATCCTGGATCTGGATGCACTGGACGGCGTGCTCAGAGATGCGCCCGCGGTGGTCTCGGTGATGTGGGTTAACAACGAGGTCGGTGTGCTGCAGCCGGTGGCTGAGATCGCCGGCCGCTGCCGCGAGGCGAAGGTGATCTTCCACACCGATGCCGTACAGGCGGTGGGGAAGATCCCGGTTTCCGTCGAGCGGCTGTGCTGTACTCTGCTCACCGTTTCCGGGCACAAGATCGGCGCACCCAAGGGAATCGGCGCGCTCATCGTGCGCGATCGCAAGGCGGTCGAAGCAATCCTCCATGGCGGTGGGCAGCAGTTCGGCATTCGACCCGGCACCGAGAACGTGGCCGGAGCGGTGGCGTTGGGGCGGGCGGTGCAGCTCGCAGTAGCCGAGCAGGCCGCCATGGCAGAACGGCTCTGCGAACTGCGGGATGCGCTCGCGGAACGGCTCAAGGCAGCCGTTCCCGATCTCGTCATCATCGCGGAGGATAGTCTGCGGGCGCCGCACCTTCTCAGTGTGGCGGTGCCCGGCGCCGACAGTGAGGCTTTGCTGATGCACCTCGATCTGGCCGGCATTGCGGCGTCGAGCGGCTCCGCCTGCTCCACCGGTGCGGTCGAGCCCTCGCATGTACTCGTGGCCATGGGTGTGCCGCGCGAGCTCGCGCTCGGAACCGTGCGGTTCAGCTTCGGGCGAGAAAGCACGATGGAGGATGTAGACCGGGCGGTTGAAGTGGTTCCCGGGGTGGTGGCCAAGGTGCGAAAGCTTGCTGGAGTGCTGGGAAGAGTATGAGCGCCCGCGTTTTGGTCGCAATGTCGGGCGGAGTGGACAGCTCGGTCGCAGCTGCCCGCCTGGTCGAGCAGGGATACGAGGTGGTGGGCGCCACCATGAAGCTCTTCTGCTATGGCGACGAGGTACCCGACCGTCCCTGCTGCTCTCTCGACTCAATCAATGACGCCCGCGACGTGGCTGCGGCGATCGGCATCCCGCATTACATGCTGAATCTGGAAGACCGGTTCAATCTGCACGTGATTCAGAATTTCGTCAGCGAATACAGCCGGGGCCGCACACCCATTCCCTGCGTGCGCTGCAACTCGTTTACGAAATTCCGGGATCTGCTGGCGCACGCCGATGCGCTGGACTGCCAGTTCATCGCCACCGGGCACTACGCTATCACCCAGAACGGCGGACTCTACCGCGGCCAGGACCTCTCGAAGGATCAGAGCTACTTCCTCTGGGGGATCGACCGGAGGGTGGTGGCGCGGATGCTCACGCCGGTGGGTAATCTGACGAAGGCGGAGACCCGGTCGTACGCCCGAAGGCTGGGACTCACCACGGCTGACAAGGAAGAGTCGGTCGAGATCTGCTTCGTGCCGAACGACGACTACCTGACAGTGCTCGAGCGCCATCTGCCGGCCGATGCGCCGGCGCTGACCCCGGGGCCGCTGGTTAGCACTACGGGAGAAGTCATCGGAGAGCACGACGGCTACGCGCGGTTCACCATCGGCCAGCGAAAGGGTTTACCAGGTGGCTTCGGCTCAGCGCGCTACGTTGTGGCTATCCGACCGGAGAGCCGCGAGGTCGTGATAGGAGGACCGGACGAGCTCGCCGGGCACCGGGTGGACCTCGGGGAAATTAACTGGCTGGCGCAGCCGCTCGAGCCGGGCGACCGCTGCGACGTCCAGATCCGCTATCGGGCGAGGGCAGTTCCTGCCACCGTGCTGGAGTGCGACGCTGAGCGGATAAGCCTGGCGTTGGAAACGCCGGTTCGCGCGATTACGCCGGGCCAGTCGGGAGTGCTGTATGGCGGAAAGGGGCAGGTATTGGGCGGCGGCGTAATCGACTAAAGCTCGGTGCGCTCCCTTCTCCTACACTGGCTCCTCAACGCCGCAGCCCTCTGGGCTGCAGCGGCCCTGATTCCCGGCATCGAGTTCACCGGCGGTCCGGGAAGACTCCTGGTTCTCGCCGCCGTGTTCGGCCTGATCAACAGCACGCTCCGTCCCCTGCTCACCATCCTTACCTGCCCGCTGATTGTGCTCACCTTGGGTTTATTTACTCTGGTGATCAACGGCCTCATGCTACTGGTGACCGGCTGGTTGTCGGAGAGCTGGAACCTCGGTTTTGCGGTGAGTGGGTTCTGGGCGGCGTTCTTCGGTGGACTCGTGGTGGGGTTGGTAAGTATGGCGCTGTCTTTCGCACTCGCCCCGAAACAGGTCAGAGCAGATCCTTCGCTGCGTTCGGAATGACGCGGCTAATACTTCAATCCGGCCGAATCCGCAAACTTCTTGAGTAGCTCCTGCTGCTCAGGGCTGAGCTCGTCGGGTACCGTCACCGTGACGCCGACCAACTGATCGCCGCGGCGGCCGCCCTTCTCGATCCCCTGGCCTTTGATGCGGAACCGCCGGCCCGGCTGAGTGCCGGGAGGAATCCGCAGCAGAACCTTCTTTCCATCCAGGGTGCGCACCCGGAGCCGGGTGCCCAACGCTGCCTGCGCCAGGTTGATCGGAACATCGGCCACGATGTCCAAACCTTCCCGCCGGAAGAACCGGTCGGGCTGGACCTGGAAAGTGATCACGAGGTCACCGCTCTGGCCCCCCTGCCCGTTACCCTGACCCTGGCCACGCAGCATGACCCGGTCACCAGATTCGGTGGCGGGTGGAACGGTGATGGTAACGCGCCGCTCGGTGCGGATCTCGCCGGCGCCGCGGCAGGTAGGGCATGGTTGTGAAGGAATTTTCCCGCGACCGCGGCACTGCGGGCAGGGACGATTCACTGCAAAGTTTCCCTGCCCGAATGAGATGGTGCCGCGGCCCTGGCACTCGTGACAGGTGGACAAGGTCGCACCCGGCGCGCCACCGCTGCCGCTGCAGGTAGCACACGTCTCAGTGACAGGCAGTGTCACTGGAACCTTTCCGCCCAGCATCGCCACCCGGAACGGCACCTCGACCACCGCCTCGAGCGTGTCGCCACGGGGCTCATCCCTGCGGCCCCGCCCGAAGATGGAGGAGAAGATGTCGCCGAGGCCGCCGAGATCTCCGAACTCGTATCCCTGAGCTTCCATGTTCGGCGGCATACCGCCAGTCCTGCCCGCGCCCGCGCTTTGCGGACGCCGCTGCATGCCATCGAACGCTCCGTAGCGGCGCATCTGGTCGTACTGCTTGCGCTTTTCCGGATCGGACAGCGTGCTGTGCGCCTCGGAAACTTCCTTGAAGCGTTCGGCCGCCTTCGCGTTGTTGGGATTGGCGTCGGGGTGGTACTGCTTGGCCAGCCGGCGATAGGCTTTCTTGATGTCGTCCTGGCTGGCCGAGTCGGGGACGCCCAGGACCTGATAGAAGTCCTTGGCTGCCACGATCAGTGCTGACCTTGCTGGTCGGAGTACACCTGAACCCGCGCGGGCCGGACCAGTGTTCCCTTGAACCGGTATCCAGTCTGGAACGTTGCGCTCACGGTGTGTTCCTTGGAACGGTCCGGCGCCGGTGTGGTGGACACCGCTTCGTGCAGCGCCGGGTCGAACGCACTGCCCACCGGGTCAATGCGCTCGACCCCGGCATCCTGGAGCTCCTTCCACAGCTTCCGATCCACGGCGCTCAGGCCTTCACGCAGCGAGGGGAGCGGTGTGTTCGAATCACTCGCCACTAGCCGATCCAGATCGTCCAGCACGTCCAGCAGCTTGGCGACGAAGCTCGCCTGTGCCCGGTCGGCCAGCTCGGCGCGCTCCCGGCTGCTCCGCTTTCGGTAGTTATCGAACTCC
>DASPKB010000437.1:0-5260 GCA_035628315.1 Gemmatimonadales bacterium
CGGGCCGATCAACGCATGCACCCGGTTGGGGGTGAAGTTGAGGGACACCTCCCTGACCGCGGTAAAGCTGCCGTACATGGCGCTGAGCTTCTCCGTGACCACCCGCGCAACGCCGCTGGGGGCCGCGACTTCCCGCTCGTCGGGAGCGCTCAAGGTCAGCTCAGGCATTGAGACTGTAGCGCCGCCGGACCGCGAGCCGGGCGCCCAGGCTGAGGACGAAGACAACCAGGATGAGTACCAGTGCGGCGGCCCAGGCATAGCGGTGCCATTCCTCGTAAGGTCCGGTGGCGTAGGTGAACACGGTGAGCGGGAGCGCAGCCATCGGTTGGTCCAGATCGAAGCTGAGGTACTGGCTGCCCAGCGCGGTAAATAGGAGGGGCGCGGTCTCGCCAGCGATCCGCGCCACCGCGAGCAGCGCGCCAGTCATGATGCCTGGTAGAGTCGTGCGGATTACCACAGAAAGACTGGTGCGCCAGCGGGGATACCCCAGGGCCAGCGCCGCTTCCCGGAGCGAGTTGGGAACCAGCTTGATCATCTCCTCGGTGGTGCGCAGCACCATCGGAATCATTAAGAGTGCCAGTGCGATGCTCCCGGCCAGCGCGGAGAAGTGCTTCTGCTGGGCCACAATCCAGGCCCAGGCGAAGACACCCACGACTATGGACGGAGTTCCGTTCATGACATCAGCCACGAACCGCGTGATCCAGGTGAGCCGGCTGCCGGGATACTCGGCGCAATACACCCCGGCCCCGATCCCGATGGGTAGCCCGATCAGGCTGGCAACTCCGACGATCACCAGGGTACCGACCAGAGCGTGAACCACGCCGCCTCCGGTCTCGCCCGCCGGCGCGGGCGTCTTGCTGAAGAAGTCCCACGAGAGACTACCGGCACCTTTCAGGATCAGGTTGAGCAGGATGAAGAAGAGCGGGATCAGCGCGATCACCACCGCCCCGACCATCAGCACCACCATGAAGTTGCTGATCCAGCGCCGGAGGGCCCGCCGATTCACAGAGCGCTGCTCCCCGCGCCGGAGCCCCGGGCGACTCGCCAGATCAGGAGTCGGGCACCCGCGTTCACGGCCACGGTCACCAGGAACAGTACGAACGCGACGTAAGCAAGGGCAGAAAGGTGGAGGTCGCCTACCGCCTCGGAGAACTCGTTGGCGATCGCCGCGGCCATGGTGTAGCCCGGCGCGAAGAGCGAAGCGGCAATCTCGTGCCGGTTACCGATCACCATGGTCACAGCCATGGTCTCGCCCAGTGCGCGGCCGAGTCCCAGGATCACCGCGCCGATCAGGCCGGAGCGGGCGTAGGGAACCACGGCGGTAGTAACCGCCTCCCAGCGCGTGGCCCCGAGGGCGAGCGCCGCTTCCCGCTGTGTGTTCGGCACCGCGAGCAGCACCTCGCGGGCTACCGACATCACATACGGCATGACCATTATCGCGAGGATGATTCCCGCGGCCAGCATGGAGGGCCCGTAGATCGGGCCCTTGAACAGCGAGAGAAATCCCAGCGCGTCGCGGAGCAGCGGGAAGGCCGTGGTGCGGAGCACCGGGATCAGGACGAAGATGCCCCAGAGCCCGTAGACTACGCTGGGGATCGCGGCCAGCAGACCTATGAGGAAGGCAACCGGCTGGCGCACCGCCTTGGGGGCGAACTCGGTGAGATAGATGGCTACCCCTAGCGAGAGCGGCACGGCTATAAGGAGCGCGATCAACGAAGAGAGCAGGGTTCCGAAGATCAGCGGGAACGCCCCGAACTCTTCGGCGACCGGGTCCCAGGTGCTCGAAGTGACGAAGCCGAAACCGTAGCGGGCCATAGCAAGGCTCGCCCCTGACCACAGCTCGTACACCAGGAAGCCAAGCAGTATCGGGATGAGGACGGCCGTGCCGGTGAGAGCGAGCTTGTAGGCCTTGTCACCGTAGTTCTTCCGCTCGAGCAATGATTCTGCCATTGAGCGGGAGGTCTCGGGCCGGGTGGCAGCGGGCATGGCGGGGAGTTTACGCCGATCCTCCCCGCCTACCCGTCACGGCGACGTAACGGCCGAGTCACGAAAGAAGCTGATCCGGCGCCCTGAGGCCTACTGCGAAGCGATGACTTTGCCGCTCGCCCTGAGCGTCGGGAGCCGAGCCCGCACGAGAGACACCACCGGGTCGGGTAGCGGGGCATAGTGCAGCTCCGCGGCCATCTTCTGCGCCTCGGGCGTGATCATCCAGGTCAGAAAGTCGCGGATGAGCTTTGCCTTGGCCGGATCCTTGTTGTCTTTCTTGACCAGAAGCCAGGTGAAGGAAGCGATGGGGTACGCTTGGGCACCCGCCGCGTTGGTGATGGAGACCCGGAAGTCGGTGTCCTTCGACAGCTCGGCACCGGCCGCGGCGGCGGTGACCGTCGCCAGAGACGGAGTCACGAACGTGCCTGCCGCATTCTTGATCTCAGCATACGGAAGTTTGTTCGAGATGGCATAGATGAGCTCCACATAGCCCAGCGCACCTTCGATCTGCTTGACCTGTTGAGTCACGCCTTCGTTGCCCTTCCCGCCGAGCCCAACCGGCCAGTTCACGGATGTGGCGTAGCCAACCTTGTCCTTCCATTCCCGCGAGAACTTGTTGAGGAAATCCGTGAAGACGTAGGTGGTGCCGGAGCCGTCAGAGCGGTGTACCACGATAAGATCGGTTTCGGGGAGCCTCACGCCCGGATTCAGGGCCGCAATTTTGGGATCGTTCCAGCGGGTGATCCGGCCCATGAAAATGTCTACCAGGACATTGCCGTCGAACTTGAGCTTCGTCTCGCCCAGCGCGGGCAGGTTGTAGGTGAGGACTACGGCGCCCAGCACGGCTGGGACGTGGAGGACGTTGCCTCCCACCGCCTGGATCTGTGACTCGTTCATCGGACCATCGGTGGCACCAAAGTCGACTGTGCCCTCGGTGAACTGACGGATTCCGCCGCCGGAGCCGATCGACTGGTAGTTGATCTTCACGCCGGTCTTCTTATGGTAGGCGTCGAACCATTTGGTGTAGATCGGATTGGGAAACGTCGCTCCGGCTCCGGTCAGGCTCTGCGCACCAAGCGGTGACGCGGCCGCGACCATGGATGTCAGTGCAACTATCAGTCTGCTCATTCCTGATTTCTCCATTTATTGTCATCCCTCCCTTGGCACGGGATGATGTCTGTAATCAAAAGTTCACCGTCAACGCACTGCGTACGCCGCTGATGTTGGTCGAAGCGTCGTCCTGGAAGCTCTGGCGCTCGTAAGCCACCCGAAGCTGCGCCCGACTGGACATGTAAATTCCGAGCACGCCGGTCAGCGTTGTCACCTTGTCGTCCTCCGCATCGGTATTCGGATCCGCGATGTCGATCCGGAACGCCGGCTCCACCGCGTACAGCCAGGATGTTGGGCTGCTCATGCGGATGTTGTACGCCGCAAGCGCCTGGAAGCCCTGCATGGTGAACTTGGACGCAGTGGCGTCATTCCCATGGAGATACTCGGCCAGTGCGTAGAGGCCCTCGTCACCCGGCTTGCCCCAGGACGCATCGATGTCGAACGCGTAGTTGGTGAAGGTCGAGTCCGGCGAACCGCCTACGGTGACGATGCCGTCGTGGGCGAACCAGGATGCACCCACATCGAGCTTGGAGGTTATACCAACGGTTCCGCGGGCTCCGAAGCTCTTCTTATCATTGACGTCGTTCAGGCTTTCACCTTGTCCGTTGTACGCCCCCACCTTGAGTGTCACCAGCCGCACATCATCCAGCTTGTACTCATAGCGCACGCTCGCGCCAACGTCATGAGAGAGAAAGCCGGCCGAGGTGAACAGATCGTTCGATGCCCGGGCTAGCAGTCCCTGGCCGGCCCCGCGCTCGATGCTCGGCAGATTATTGGAGGAGGTCAGCTCGTAGCGACTGACCGGCCGCTTCTCCTGGCCGGCCCGCAGGTAGAGGGCTCCCTTGCTCGCCTCCGGAGTGAAGCGTACGTCGATGTACGCGTCCCGAAGTCTGAAACCGCTGCGCCCGGTCGTCCGGCAGACGAGCGGAGTTCCCGAGCAGGTGGTCACCAGATTGGTGAGGTTCCTCCCACCTTCGAACGACGGCTGAACGTAGACAGCCACGTTTTCCGAGATCTGCCCACGAGCCTCGATCCGGGCCCGCCTGGTGAATACGTTGCTCTGAGGTCCTACCGTAGCGGCGTAGTCCTCGTTATCGAAGTAGTAGAAGTGCTCCTGGAGTCGGCCGCTGATTTTGACGTTGGGGTAGGTGGTCTGAGCTGCCAGCGGTGCGGCTGCCAGCAGCAGGAGGAAGAGCGTACCGCCCGGGATTCTACCTCGCTGCAGCCTCATAGGCCCTTTCCAATTGAGGGAATTGCTATGAACGGTCGGTAAACAGCCCAAGGGCAGTCACGAGTACTCCCGGTTGGTGTAACGATGCGGTAAAGGATGGAGATGAGATACTACAGCGGCAATGGAGCGAGCGTATTCTTGGACATGACATCTAAGAAGAACCCGCCGCTTCGTGTGCTCATCCTCTGCACCGGCAATTCTGCGCGGAGCCAGATGGCGGAGGCCATTCTGAACCAGAAAGGACAGGGGCGCTTCAGCGCTGAGAGTGCCGGATCCCAGCCGGCGGCACGGGTCAATCCCTTCGCGGTGGAGGCACTGCGGGAGGCCGGGATCGACTGGCGGGGAAGGCGGCCGCGCGGCATCGATGATCTCACGTCGAAGTCCTGGGACATCGTGATTACTGTCTGCGACCGAGCCAGGGAGGTATGTCCCATCTTTCCCGGCCAGCCGGCGCTGGCCCACTGGGGGATGGAGGATCCGGCTGCGGTAGAGGGCGATGATGAGACCAAGCGCCAGGCTTTTCGGGAGGCGCTGCAGCTCATTTCCCGCCGGATCGACCTGATGCTCGCCCTGCCGGTGGAGAAGCTCGAGCGGCTGGCGCTGCAGGAGCGCCTCCGGGCAATCGGTTCTGAGGCCTCGAGCCCAGCTTCCTGACTTTGCTGAAGGGCTTCAGAATCCAACGGGTTGCGTCCGCGGCGCTCTCTCCCTCACTCACTGCCGAGATTCGCGACCTGTGCGCTGCGGCCTATCGGGAAGACATGGCCGAGTACTTCGAGGCGATTGGTCCGGGGGAGCATCTGCTCGGTTGGCACGCCGGCGCGCTCGCGTCGCACCTCATGTGGGTCACCCGCTGGCTTCAGGCTGGTGATGCCCCGCTGCTCAGGACAGCCTATGTGGAGCTGGTTGCCACGGCGCCCCCACTGCAAGGAAGAG
>DASPKB010000438.1:0-7907 GCA_035628315.1 Gemmatimonadales bacterium
CGGAGCGCGGGGGCTCCCAGCAGCATTCCGACCGCGAGCGCCGGGATCGCCTTTGACAAAGCCCTCATAAACTCCTCCTTATCGCGAGGTGACGTAGACTCCTCTTGGGCGCAAAGTAGCTCGGCCAGAATGAGCTGACCCGTGACAGGCGTCACATACCCCGGTCTTCCTCGTCCTCGCCCCTGGGGGAGCGAGACAGCAGTCTAAGAATGAGAGAGGCCGTCAGCAGCGCGATGGCTCCCCACCCCACCTGGCGGTCATCCAGAGCGATACTCAGCAGGGCCGCGATGAAACCAGCTATCGCGAGGCCCAGTCGCGCATACTTCATTTTCTGAGGAAGCGGGCAACGGCATCGCGGAAGTCAGGCGTGCTTCGCGCGACCGCGTTGACCCGAGCGCCCTGCGCGATCCCGTCCCGAAGGGTCTGGCCATCCAGCTCGTAGAACAGCCGCTTGGTGAAGGCCAGTGCCGTACCGCTGGCGCGGGACAGCTCGGCGGCCAAAGCGTGGGTGGTCGGCTCCAACTCTGCTGCAGGAACTACCCTGCTGATCAATCCCACCCGCTCAGCCTCGTCGGCGCGCAGCACCCGGCCGGTCAGCACCAGGTCCAGTGCTACCTTCTCGCCCACCATGCGCCGGAGCAGTGCCATCACCATCGCCGGAGCGAAGCCGCGCTGGATCTCCGGATAACCGAGCTGAGCATCGGCCGCGGCGAGGATGAGATCGCAGGCACTGGCCAGCCCGGCGCCCCCCGCGAGCGCACGCCCATGGACCATGGCCATTACCGGCTTCGGCAGCGTTCGCAGCTTCTCGAAGAGGCTGCCGAGACGGAGCGCCGAAGCCTCGTTCTCCGCCTCCGAACGGTCCGCCGAGGCGAGCAGCTCATCCAGATCGGCGCCGGCGCAGAAATCCTTGCCAGCTCCCCGAAGCACCACCACGCGAACGTCGGCATTCAGATCCGCACTTTCGAGCGACCGGTGCAGCTGATCAATCAGCTCGGTATTCAGCGCGTTGCGTTTATCGGGGCGGTTGAGCGTGAGGGTGAGGACGCCGGCGTCCAGCCTAGTGAGGAGGACGGCGGTCATCAGCGGCGGGTGCCGCGTAGAGCCGGCGCCAGCATACGGGCAACGTCGGCCGGAACGGGAATCTCCATCCGGAGCAGGGCCGTGGAGTAGACTTTTCCCTGGGCATCGGTCTTGAGCGATATCGTCCCGCCACCGCCCAGCGCGCCATGCAGCAGGAAGTTGAGCGCGTTCAGGTTGGGCAGCTCATAGCGCTCGACCTCACTCACCATGCCCTTGAAGTGCCGGCCAACCCGGGCGACCGTCACCTCCCGCCGGAGAATAGGGTAGTACTCCGGTTCCAGGGCAATCAGGCCGACGTTCGCCGTATCGCCCTTGTCGCCGGAGCGTGCGTGGGCGAGCCAGCGGAGCTGGAGGGGGACAGTACGGCGGGACGACGGAACGGCGGTACGTGACTCCGCTGGGGACCTCCTGGCCTGTTTCGCGTTGCGCTTCTTTGCTTTCGAAGCCATCAACACTCCTTCATCGTTCCACCGCTCCGTCACGCTCTCAGAATTTCCACCCGAACGAACGGCTCGATCTGACGGCGGTCTATCAGCGCCGGCCAGTACGCGACCACTTCTTCTACCGCCGGCCGTCCGCCGGCAAATCCGGTTACACTCGGCGGGCCGGTCAGGACCAGTGGCGCAATCTCGCGAGTGAACCGCTCCACCGGAGCCCGCTCCGCTGCGCGGACACCGATGCGGAGCTGCACCTCCGGAGCTTCCGGATCTGGTCGGCCGCTAAGCTTCCCATGAGTGGCGTCGGCGCCGACGAACTCGGTCAAGATCTCCTCATACTCGAGGCCCAGCTCCTTGAGGCGCAGGCGGAGTATGCGGTCGGCTGCCCGCGCCTTATCGTATGCGTCGGGCCAGGAGTAGACCAGCGTCCCCACCGCCTTGTAGCCGTAGAAATAGGCAATCGACACCTTGAGCATCGGAGTCTGGGGTGAGCCGTGGATTCCACTCACCCGCACCCGGTCGCGCCCAGCCTGTTTCAGCTGGATGGTGGTGAAATCTGCGATTCCGTCCGGCGTGATGTAGCTCCGCGGATCGCCCATTTCGTAGACCAGCTGTTCCGTCACCGAAGCCACCGACACCACGCCGCCGGTGTCGGGATGTTTGGTGACGATGAAGGTTCCGTCCGCCGAGGCCTCTACGATGGGAAATCCGGGATTCTCCAGGCCTTTCACCGAGCGCCACGCCTTCAGCAGGTTGCCGCCGGAGCACTGCGCACCGCACTCGATTATGTGCCCGGCCACTGTGCCCGCCGCAATCTTGTCCCAGTCGTCGGCCGGCCAGCCGAACTCGTGCACCAGCGGGCCGAGGGTGAGACCGGTATCGGTCACCCGCCCCGTAATGACTACGTCCGCGCCACCCTGAAGCGCCTCCACAATCGGAGCCATACCAAGGTAGGCGTTGGCCGAGAGCACCCGGTCCCGGATGTCTGCGAGTGGGCGGCCCGTCTCCATGTTCGCGAGAGGGTGGCCGGAGGCAATAAGCTCGTCCAGCCGGTTAAGGATGTCGTCGCCGGTCACCAGGCCGATGCTCAGCTTGTTGGCGAGACCGATGCGACGCGCCACCTCGAGCACGGCTTCGGCGCAGCCTCTCGGATTCACGCCACCCGCATTGGAGGTGACCTTGATCCGCTTACGCACGATCTCGGGGAGGATTCGCTCCATCAGGGGAACGAAGTCTCGCGCGTAGCCGGCCTTGGAGTCCCTGGACTTCTGCTTCTGCATTATGGACATGGTGACTTCGGCCAGGTAGTCCATCATCAGGTAGTCGATGGGGCCTCCGTTCACCTGGCGCACGGGCGCCTCCAGCCAGTCGCCCCAGAACCCTTGCCCGGCCGCAACCCGCACGGTTCGCCCGTTCATCGCATCAAGGCTGGATTGGGGAGTGGCAGCCCGCCTTCCCGGGTCCAGCTGTGCTCGCCAACCCGCGCCACCAGTACCGCCAGTGGGAAAAACCCGTCACCGAGGGGCCAAGGATTGTCGGGCAAGGTGAAACCCACTGTAGCGGTCTTTCCCGGAGCTATGGTGATGACGGAATCCGCCGGTGCAGTCGGCTCCAGCGCCACCGCCGAATCGGCATAGAGGCGAATATTGGCGCGGACCGTCCAGTTCTCCTCACTGTTGGGGTCCGCAAAGGCGGGAAAGAGGGCGAGCTGTAGCGGCTGGTTGCCCCCGTGCTCGGGCAGCTTGGCCTGCAACCGTCCGAAGGCGTAGTTGAGCGGTTGCTTCTCGATCTGCCTCCCCACGGAGTCGAAGAGCGTAACCCCGAAATCGGTGAAGCGGCTCCACTGGGCTCGCTCCATCGTCAAATCAATGACTACAGCCTGGGCCCATGCCGGAGCCAGAAAGGGAATGCGGCGCACCCCGGAACCGCGCGCGACGACGGTCTCGACCCGCTCCGCGCCGCCGAGCAGCACCCCTACCTCCGTACGGGCAGGAGTGTTCGTCAGGTTGGCAAGCCGCGCAACTGCGGCGTCCCGCTCGCGACCCAACTGCAGCCGGAGCGGAGACTGGGTCACCTTGATCGTGGCCTCCATGGGCTGAACCGGAGTCGCCACAACAACGGCCTCATAGGCTCCCCGGATAACGTCTCGTCCATCGACCTCATATACTGCTTCGCGTTCGGCCGCTCCGATGGGGCGCGCACTCTCGTCCCGATACGGCATTCCGTCCGGCTCGTGAAAGAACGCGAGTCCCTTCTGCCCTGCGCTTCCGCTGGAGACGCGCACCTCGAACGGACGCGCGCTGTCGGCCCGGATAAATGTGCGGAGCTGAGTGCCCGCCTCAATCCGGGTTCCGGATCTCACCTCGCGTGTACCCTCCGCTACCGGCGCTGGTGCCACGATGGTGCTCACCAGCCGGAAGGCGGGGCCGGCCAACGTATCGGGGCCCCAGCCGCTCACAGTCGCGACATAAGCACCCGGTGCCCTGATCGCGCTCAGGTTGTAGCGCACATCGACCGAAGCCCGGCCGGATGTGAGCGCGACTCGGGCAGGCGCGGAGGCCCAGGGCACGTCTGATCTCAAGGTGTACGAGCCACCCGCTGGGCCGGCGCCGTTCAGCTCGAAGCGCTGGGTCCAGCTCGATTCTCCAGTGCGGCGCTCGTAAAAACCGGCTGCTCTCGATTCGCTGCCTCGGACGGCTCGCACCATGACGTCAGAAACCGTGCGCTCGGTCCGGAGCCACTGGTACGCCTGCTCAATCTCGGGAATGCCGGTACCCTCGTCTATGAAACTGGCACCTGGAAGCGGGCGGGCTGTTACCATGAGAGCCTGCTTGACCGCCGCTGCCCTGACCGGCCGCTTTTCCTGGATCTGTGCCGATACCAGCAACGCGGCCAGGCCGGCCGCGTGAGGCGAAGCCATGCTGGTGCCCTGCTCGATCTCCTTGCCGGTGCTCCATCGGGGTACGGTTGAATAGGCAACTCCGGGTGTAACCAAGTCGGGCTTGGCCAGCTCACCCCCGCGGGAGCTGAAGTACGCCAGCTGGTCGTCACGGGATCCTGCCGCCGGGTCGGGCGGCAGAAAGCTTGAGGGGAGCGTTGCGCCGATGCTGATGCTGCGTCGGGCCGAGCCGGGAAAGCCTACGGTGGAGAGTCCCGGTCCGTCGTTGCCGGCTGCTATGGTAAAGACAATGTCAGGATGAAGGGCGAGCACCGAGTCTACGATAGCGTCGATGCGAGCTGTACCTTCTACTTCGTTGCCCACCCCGAAGCTCAGATTGAGCACCAGCGGGAGCTTGCGCGCTGCGGCAAAGCGGATCGCGTAGTCCATTGCCCGCAGCATGCTGCCGGTGGTCGTGACGCTGCCCTGGGCGCTGTTGGCGATCTTGAGTCCGAGCAGCTGCGCACCCGGAGCCACGCCGTTGAAGCCGGTCACGTCATAAAGATCCCGGCCTGCCGCTATGCCGGACACGTGCGTTCCGTGGCTGCTGATGTCGAACACCAGGTTGAGCCGGGGCTCTCCTCCCGTAGTGGCGAAATTCGCGGCGATGTTGAGACGCGGAGCTCGGCCACGGGCGGCCCAGCCGAAGGTTTCACGGGCGACGAGGTAATCGTGCACCGGGCGCTCACCTACCAGCGTCCCGTTACCATCGGTATCGGCCAGCAGGACCCAGCCGTCGGTCGCACGCGTCACCACAAGCGGCAGTGTATCGCTGTCCGTTCCATTGCCGTTCAGGTCGGATGCCGGAAGCTCGCCCAGCGGGATCTCCTCGATGACGCCGCCGTAGTAGGGACCCCCGGTGTTCAGCGCGGCTACTCGCCCGAATCCCCGAACTCTTCGGCCGCCGATTACTACCGAGTCTCCGGCCGGGGTGATCCGCTGGAGCCGGATCGCGCCCTCATCTGAAAAGTCCCGGAGATCCAGAATCTTCGGGCTTTCTGTCGACGTCTTCAGCAGCCCCGGAACTCCGGGATCGATTCCCGTGTCCAGAATCCCGATCAGCACACCTCGTCCATCGTAGGTAGGGTGCTGCGCCAGGAACTTCTCGACACCGGTGCTGGCGAGCGGCATCCACCCATGTCCATAGGCAGCCTCCGCAGGCACCATCGGCTGGAGGGTGTCCTGTGCCGCCACATCGGTCTCCTTGCCTGGTGGAGGTACTTCAGCCGGCGGCGGTGATACCCGGCCGGGGTCGATGTTAGGCTTGGGGAGCGGCGCATCCGCTGCCGGCTTCGGGGCAGAGGCGCAGCCAAGCAACAGGGCGACCGCACCTCGGCTCAGGCGGGCAAAAGACATGAAGTTCCTAGTGGGCTGTTGCGGAGTCGAGCGGAGGGAGCACGAACGGACCGAGGTGCGCACCAGGGTAATTGCCCGCAACACGAAGGGTGAAGGCCAGCAGATCCCGGGTTTCTTCCGGAGTGACGATAGCGTCGACAAAGCCACGAGCCGCCGCGAACTTGGCATCGAGCTGGTGTTCGTAATCGGCACGCATTGATGCCATTGAGGCTTTGGCTTCATCCGAAGGCTCCCGGCCTTCCTTTCGGGCCTTCTCGATTTCCGCGCCGTGCACCGCCATGACGGCGGACTCGCCCTCCATAACTCCCATGCGGCCGGTGGGCCACGAAAGAATGAAATCCGGATCGAAGCCCTGCCCGGCCATCGCGTAGTAGCCCGCGCCAGACGCGTGATTGACAGTCAGCACGATCTTTGGCACCACCGCCGTAGCCATAGCCTCGACGAAGCGGGCGCCCGCGCGAATGATCCCCGAGTGCTCCGCTTCCGGGCCTACCATGAACCCGCTCACATCCTGGATGAAAAGGATTGGCAGCCGCTCACGGTTGGCCGTCTCGATGAAGTACGCCGTCTTTTCGGCACTGCCGGTATAGACGATCCCGCCGAATTTGGGGCGCTCGCCGGGCTGCCCCTTGATGACACCCCGCTGGTTGGCGATGACGGCGATTGGCCGGCCTTCGATGTGGGCGTGCCCGCAGATCATCTCCCGGGCGGTGTCCGGCTGGAACTCGTCCAGTTCGCCTGCGTCAAGCAGGCAGCTCAGGACCTGCCGCATGTCGTAGGAGAGTCGATGATCCTGGGGCAGGAAGTCGTAAAGATCAGCGGCAGGATGAACCGGCGGGCGGGCCGGCTGGATCCGGTGCTGAACTCCGCCGGTACGAGGTAACCGCCCGATGTAATGGCGAATGCGCTCCAGACACTCCGGATCACTCGCGGCGCGATAGTGAGCGACAGCACTCTGCTCGGTGTGAGTCTTCGCGCCGCCCAAGGTTTCGGCATCGATTGTCTGGCCGGTGGCGCCTTTGACCAGATTGGGCCCGCCAAGGCCCATGAAGCTGGTGCCCTCCACCATGTAGATCACATCCGATAGCGCCGGCAGGTACGCGCCGCCGGCAACGCAGCTCCCCATCACCGCGCTGATCTGCGGCACGTGGAGGTAGCGCCGCATGATCGAGTTGTAGTAGAAGATCCGGGCGGCGCCGTATTGTCCGGGAAAGACGCCACCCTGGTACGGCAGATTCACCCCGGCGCTATCGACCAGATAGATGATGGGGATTCTCTGGCGCATGGCTACTTCCTGCGCCCGGAGGATCTTCTTGATCGTCTCAGGCCACCAGGAGCCCGCCTTGACCGTGGCGTCGTTAGCGACGACCACTACCTCCCGCTCTTCGACGACGCCGACTCCGGTAATCACCCCGGCTCCGGGCGCCTGCCCGTCGTACTGGTCGTAGGCCACCAGCAATCCCAGCTCCAGCCAGGGCGCGCCTGGATCGAGCAGGCGCTCCACCCGCTCCCGCGGCGCCAGCTTGCCCTGCTGGTGCATTTTGGCGACCCGCGCCGAACCACCCCCCTGCCGCAAGCGGTCGGCGAGCTGCCGGTACTCGTCGGTCAGCGCGCGCAGCCGGCCGGCGGCAGGACTCATGATTCGAGGTGCGACGCGGCCCACGATTCGATGTAGCCGATGAGGTCGGTAGTTGGCGTGCCGGGCCCGAACAGGCGTCCGATACCCTTCTCTTTCAAGGCAGCCATGTCTTCCGGCGGGATGATTCCGCCGCCCGTGATCAGGATGTCCGGGCGTCCCATTTCCTCCAGTAGCTGCCGCACCCGGGGAAAGAGCGTCATGTGCGCGCCCGACAGAATCGAGAGACCCACCACATCGACGTCCTCCTGCACCGCCGCCGTGGCAATCATCTCGGGTGTCTGATGGAGACCGGTGTATACGACCTCCATCCCCGCATCCCTCAAGGCGGCCGCTACGACCTTGGCTCCCCGGTCATGGCCGTCCAGGCCCGGTTTTGCTACCAGCACGCGGATGGGACGGTCGGGCACCCGACCGGGGCTTTGGCTCATTCGTGTGGCTCTGTCACCAGATCGTT
>DASPKB010000439.1:0-4242 GCA_035628315.1 Gemmatimonadales bacterium
CCCCCTGGAGCCCCAGCCAGAGTGCCTGTCCGCCCTGAGCGAAGAGCCAGGATCCGAGATTCGCCAGCGTTTCCTGATTGGCCAGCGACCAGGCGACGCTCCCTGCCATGGAGCCGAGCAGCACGACCAGCAGGGTTGCGGCCGCGGCCAGTGACCTCGGAGTAGCGAAGAGCCGCCGGCGGGTGGCCTGCAGCGAGCGAATGGCAAAGGGGTCGGGAATGATGACCGATGCCATGACCCGTTCAGCGAAGCCTTCCGAGGGGCTCATCAAGGGAAGGGAGCGAATCTGCTCTGCTATCTCCCGATCCGCCTGGAGCTGTTCGAGACACGCGGGGCACTGTTCCAGGTGCTGCCGAGCGTCGGGTGACGGGGCACCAGCGAGGCAGGCATCGATCTCGTCAGCGGAGAGGTGGAATCCGGAAGGACGGGTCATAAGTGGACCCTCCTACGTTGAGGGTGAAATGAAGGTTTCATTCTTTCAGGTGCGCTAAGGTTTGTCGCAGCTCGAAGCGGGCACGGTGGATGTAGGTCTTCACCGTCCCCAAAGGCAGGTTGAGAATTTCAGCGATTTCCTCGTAGGGCCGGCCCTCGACATGACGGAGCAGGATGCACGACCGGTACTCCGGCCGGAGGGAGCCGATCGCTGCCTCTATTGCGGCGCCGAGCTCCTTGGCCTCTACCGTGTCGAGGGGCGTTTCCTGGCGCGCGCCAATCTGGAGAGCGGTGGCCTGCATGGCCTCGGGGGTTTCGGCGTGAGGGGAGCCATCCAGCGAGAGCGTGTCCAGCTCGCGCCGGCGCAGGTGATCGATGGCTGCGTTGTTGGCGATCTTGAAGATCCAGGACGAGAACTTGAATTCCGGCCGGTACGAATCGATCGCGTTGAGCGCCTTGACGAAGGTCTCCTGGGCCAGGTCCTCTGCCAGCTCGCGGTCGCGTACCATACGGAACAACAGGGCAAACACCGGCCGCTCGTAGCGACGGATCAGCTCGCGGTACGCTGCCTCCTGGCCTGAGCGGGCCCGGAGAACGACGTCCTGATCGCTGAGGCCGCCCCATTCCGGGCGTATCTCAGGCACCGATCACCCGCCTTGCCAACCGGCTTCTCCACGCACTACATTCAGCGCCTATGTTAGCCTCGGATCGTCAGTTACCTGTTTCAGGCGGTCCGGAAAAGCGGGCCTATGTCCGCGCAATTTTTACCGCCATTGCCCCCACCTACGACCGCCTCAACCGAATCATCAGCTTTCGTTTCGATCAGGCCTGGCGGCGCTACGCCGTTTCGCGGCTGGGCTGGGAGAAGGCTCCCGGTGGAATTTATCTCGACCTCTGCGCGGGCACCCTCGATTTCGGGGCCACCCTGGCGAGACGTCCAGGCTTTCGCGGCCGGATTATTGGCGCGGACTTCGTCCGCCGCATGCTCGAGCTCGGCCGCAACAAGGCGCCCCGGCTCACAGCAGTAAACGCAGACGCTCTCGAACTTCCGTTTTCGGATCAAACGTTCGACGGCGCTATGGTTGGCTGGGGAGTGCGCAACCTGGTGGACCTGGATGCCGGACTGGCCGAGGTCGCTCGAGTCCTTAAACCCGGCGCGAGGCTCGTTATCCTCGAGATGGCTGTTCCCCGGCAACGTATCCGAAGGATTGCATTCGAGTTCTATTTTCGCCGCATCTTGCCCTGGATTGGGCGGCAGATATCCAAACATACGACGGCCTACAGTTGGCTACCAGAGTCCGCGCGAGTGTTTCCCGCACCCCCCGAGCTCGCCCGCCGGATGGAAGCCCATGGGTTTGATGGCGTGCACTACCACCTGCTGATGGGTGGCGTGTGTGCCTTGCACGTCGGAACCAGGACGTAGCCTGCAATGGCGTTAGATAATCTTCGCGAGTTCCTCAAGGCGATCGACGGCACTGGTGAGCTCGTACGAGTGAGCCACCCGGTGCGCGCCCGCCTGGAGATCGCGGAGATAGCCGACCGGGTGATGAAGAGCCCCGGTGGTGGTCCGGCACTCCTGTTCGAGCACGTTCTCCTGGACAACGGGCGGCGGAGCACGCAGCCGGTGGCCATCAATCTCTTCGGCTCGATGCGCCGGATGTGTCTGGCTCTGGGGGTAGAAAATCTTGATCAGGTCGGTGAGCGCATCTCCGACATGCTGAACCTCAAGGTTCCCGAGGGGCTCTTCGGGAAGCTGGCCATGCTCCCCAAGCTGGCCGAGATCGGAAAGTTCCCTCCCCGGGTCAAGGGCGGCCGGCCACCCTGTCAGGAGACCGTCCTCCGGGATGAGGCAGTCGATCTGGACGCCATCCCGTTCCTCACCACCTGGCCGGAAGATGGAGGGCGATACATCACGCTGCCCATGGTCATCACCACCGATCCGGCGCGGGGTATTCGCAACGTAGGCATGTATCGGGTGCAGGTGCTCGGCCGGAACACGCTGGCGATGCACTGGCAGCGGCACAAGGTGGGAGCCGCCCATTGGCGGGAGATGGCCGCAAGGGGAGAGCGGATGCCGGTGGTGATTGCCCTGGGGGGTGATCCCGCCAGCATCTATTCCGGATCGGCGCCGCTCCCTCCCAACATCGATGAGTTCATCTTCGCCGGCTTCCTGAGACGGCAGCCGGTGGAGCTGGCCCGATCGCTGACGAGCGATCTCGTCGTGCCGGCCGAAGCCGAGCTGGTGCTGGAAGGCTACATCGATCCCGCGGAACCCCTCGTGCTGGAAGGCCCCTTCGGAGATCACACCGGGTTCTACTCCCTGGCCGACTACTACCCCAAGGTTCACGTCACCACGGTGACCTCACGGCGCGACCCGATCTACCCGGCGACACTGGTGGGCCGGCCTCCCATGGAGGACTTTTACCTGGGACACGCGACCGAGCGGATATTCCTGCCGCTGCTCAAGCTCACGATACCGGAGATCGTAGACTACCACATGCCGGCTCCGGGCATCTTTCACAATCTGGTGTTCGTCTCGATCGACAAGCAGTACCCGGGGCAGGCATACAAGGTGATGAACGCCCTCTGGGGTCAGGGGTTGATGTCGCTGGCCAAAGTGCTGGTGGTGGTTGACAAGGAAGTAAACGTCCGGGATCCGGATGAGGCCTGGTGGATTGCGCTCAACAACATCGATCCCGAGCGCGACGTGCGGTTCACCATGGGGCCCATCGACGTGCTGGATCACTCCAGCCGGGCGTTCACCTACGGAAGCAAGATGGGAATCGATGGCACCCGGAAGTGGAAAGAGGAAGGGTTCGAGCGCGAATGGCCCCGGCTGATCGCGATGGACGCTGATACCAAACGCCGGGTCGACGAGATGTGGGGGAAACTGGGAATACGCCTGCCGGAGCGGCGGAACGGGGGAACGATGGAAGGTCCGGCACGGTGAGCAACGTTCCGCCGGTCCATCGTACCGCCGTACCCCCTCGCGAAGGGCAGACATTCGCAGGTGAGTCGCTTCTCACCCGCTACATCAACTTCGTCAAGCTTCCCCACACCCTGTTCGCCTTGCCGTTCGCGCTCCTGGGTGTGCTCGCGGCCTCCACTGTCAGCCCGGTCACCATTCGCACAGTCGTGCTCGTAGTCATCGCGTTCTCGGCGGCGCGCTGGGCGGCGATGGGGTTCAACCGGATCGCCGACCGCCACTTCGACGCCAAGAATCCGCGGACTCAAAACCGCGAGCTGCCCCAAGGCAAGCTCTCACTGCAGCAGGCCTGGACATCCGTGGTGGTCGCTGGTGCTCTTTTCGTTCTTGCCGCAGCCCTGCTCAATCCACTGTGCTTGCTGCTGAGCCCCTTCGCTCTCGGCTGGATCCTGCTGTACAGTCTGTCCAAGCGGTTTACCTGGTGGCCTCATCTCTGGCTCGGTGTCAGCCTCGCGATCGCTCCGGTCGGTGGCTATCTAGCAGTCACCGGCGAGTGGAGCGAGCCTGCCTGGCTGCTCCTCTCGATCACCCTCGGCGTTGCAACCTGGGTAGCGGGGTTCGACATCTTCTATGCGCTGCCGGATTACGGATTCGACCGTGCGGAGGGACTGCGAAGTGCTGTGGTTCGCCTGGGGCAGGCCCGGGCCATACTTCTGGCCAAGCTTCTGCATGGCGTCACCATTCCAGCACTCGCCCTGTTCGGATACGGTGCCGGTTTTGGTGGCTGGTACTATGCGGGATTGATTGTGGCGGGTCTCATCCTGGTGTACGAGCACCAGCTGGTAAAACCGAATGACCTGTCCCGTCTGGATGCGGCATTTTTT